>JACDAY010000346.1 GCA_013695195.1 Blastocatellia bacterium
TTTTGATCAAAGGGTCACGGGGCGTGCGGACTGAAAGAGTTATCGAAAAACTTTTGGAAAATTTTGAATTGGAGAAAGAGTAAAGCGCTTGGAACGCAGGCTCCCAGCCTGCAATGAGTGCGAAGCACGAAAAAGATTTTACGCCAAAAGCGGCGTTTGCAGGCTGGGAGCCTGCGTTCCGAACTCCGCGAAGATGGCGGCGATATGACCGGCAAATGCTTTATTACTTTCTATATCAAATCGTTTTTCGGGAATACGGAGCCACGAGCGAGTCGTATTTTTTCAAAGGCCTGAATGTAATTCAATACGTTACATTTCGGACGGCAATGGCTACGATCACTTCGCTGCTTATTTCGCTGCTGTTCGGCGGCAAAGTGATTAAAAAACTGTCCGCCAAGAATGTCGGGCAAGAGATCAGAGAAGAGCTTTCCGTCGAGCATCAGGCAAAAAAAGGCACTCCGACAATGGGGGGCGTTTTGATAATCGGAGCGGTTTTTCTGTCTACACTGCTTTGGGCGCGGCTTGATAATTTGTTTTTATGGCTGGCGTTGGGTGCCACGATTTCGTTCGGAGCTATCGGTTTTGCGGACGATTACATCAAGATCGTAAAGAAGCGCAGCCTCGGTTTGACTGGAAAGCAAAAGCTTGCCGCACAATTGGTAACTGCCATCGCGTTTTGGGCCGTTTTATACTGGCTTACCAACTACACATGGAATCTAAGCATTCCGTTTATAAGGGCGACTGCGGAACCGTTTGGGATCACGTATCTTTGGCCCGCTGTTTATTTGATCTTTATCATTTTTGTTTTACTCGGATCGTCAAACGCCGTGAATTTGACTGACGGAATGGATGGTTTGGCAACGAGCATAACTTTTGTCGCAATGTCGGCCTTAACTGCTTTGAGCTATGTCGGAAGCGACAGGCGATGGGCGGAATATCTCGACATTACGCACAATCCGTCGTCGGCTGAGCTGACTGTATTTTGCGGTGCAATGGTCGGTGCGAGCCTCGGGTTTTTGTGGTTTAACGCGCCGCCAGCGGAAGTTTTTATGGGCGATGTCGGATCGCTTGCGATTGGCGGAGCGCTGGGAACTGTAGCTATTTTGACAAAACAGGAATTTCTGCTTCCTTTTATAGGAGGCGTTTTTATTCTCGAAGCAATCTCGGTGATGCTGCAGGTTTCGTTTTTCAAATTTACGAGAAGAAACAGCGGCGTCGGGAAGCGAATTTTCCTGCAGGCACCGCTTCATCATCATTTTCAGCTTGCGGGCTGGAAGGAGCCGAAGATCGTATTTCGTTTTTTGATCGTGGCGATCTTGTTTGCTTTGTTGAGTTTGTCGACTTTGAAGCTGCGCTGAAAAATGGAACTCGAAGAAAAAAAAACATTGGTTCTGGGAGCCGGCAAGTCGGGTGTGGCTTCCGCAAAATTCCTGTCGGAACGAGGAGCCACCGTTACTTTGCACGATAAAAATGATGTTGAAAGCTGGCCTGAAGCGGCAAGATCTTTGAAGAAAACTCATAGAGTTGAATTAATCTCGAATGAGATTCCGTCCCGGCTGATGGATCAGACGGACCTTGTTGTAATTTCGCCGGGCGTACCTACAAGAACAATTCCTGCCAGCTATGTCGATCGGAAAGGAGAAGTGATCGGTGAAGTTGAGCTGGCTTACAGGTTTTTGAAAGGCCGCGTGGTCGGCATTACGGGCTCGAACGGAAAGACGACGACAACCAAGCTTATCGGAGAATTGCTGAAGGATGCTGATATAGCAACACAGGTCGGTGGCAATATCGGCACGCCGCTACTAAGCCTGGCAGAAACCTCAAATGACGACTCATGGACGGTCGTTGAATTATCGAGCTTTCAGCTTGAGACGATAAAGCAGTTCCACCCGAATGTGGCTATATGCCTCAACGTAACGCCAAACCATCTTGACCGTTACGATTCATTCTTGGATTATGCAGCAGCAAAGCATCGCATTTTTATGAATCAAGAACCTGGCGACCTCGCTGTATTAAACGCGGATGATGTTGTAACGGCTGCTTGGGCTGAGGGATTACGGGCAGCAGTGACGTATTTCAGCATAAAAAAGGAGTTGGATGAGGGGCTATTTCTTCGCGGGCGCGAACTGGTCAGCCGAGCGAATGGAAAGGAAAAAGTTTTGACCACGCGGGACGAGATTTTTCTGCGCGGGCTGCATAACGTCGAAAATGCGTTGGCTGCCCTGGCCGCCGGCCTGGCTTGCGGAGCGCTGCCGGAATCAATGCGTGAAACGCTGCGTAATTTTAAAGGCGTCGAGCATCGCATCGAGTTTGTCGCGGAAATCGAGGGCATCCGGTTTTATAACGATTCGAAAGCCACATCGGTCGATGCGACAGCAAAGGCCCTCGAAGCACTGAGCGACGGTGGAGGAAAAACGGTCTTGATTCTTGGCGGCCGGGGGAAGAATGCTCCTTACGCACCTTTGATCGATCCGATCGAAAGCTCGGTACGCGCCCTGGTTTTGATTGGGGAAGACGCGGGGAATATCGAATCGCAGCTCGACGGGCACGCGGAAATCGTTCGGGCCGAATCGATGCGGGATGCAGTATTGAAAAGCTTTGAAAGCGCGACAAGTGGCGATGCGGTTTTGTTAGCACCAGCTTGTTCAAGCTTTGATATGTTCAGAAATTTTGAGGAACGGGGAAATGAGTTTAAATACGAAGTTTGTAACTTAATGTCAGGAGTTAAAGGGGAAGTAGGGAAAGGGGTTTAGAGTTCTGAGTTCACGCTTTAGCGTGAACCAGAAAAAAATCATGGTCAATAAATTGCGCATAGACTGGTTTTTATTTGCGATCTCCACCGCGCTGGCGGTTTTCGGCGCCGCAATGGTTTACAGCGCGTCGGCCATGATGGCTTTGCGGGAATCGCAGAGCCAGTTCACATATTTTTATAAACAGTTCGCTTTTACGATTGTCGGGCTCGCTATTATGTATATCGCCAGCAAGTTCGATTATCGAAAATATCAGGACTGGCGCGTTGTTTACGGTATTTTCATTTTTACCGTTATATGTTTGATCGCGGTGTTTGCGTTTCCGTCGATCAACGGGGCGACGCGTTGGATAAGGGTCGGATCATTTTCGTTTCAGCCCTCCGAGATGGCAAAAATTACGTTGCCGATCTTTCTCGCATTTTTTTTGACGAAACACGAGAACACGGTGGGCGAGCTGAAATCGACTGTTATACCGTGCGTTGCGGCATTAATACTTTTGGCCGGCCTGATTTTTGCCGAACCCGATTTCGGAACAGCAATTGTTTTATGCGCCATCTTCTCCGCGGTTTATTTCGCGGCCGGTGCTCGAATGGTGCACATCGCAACTGTCGCGGCGGGAATGTTTTTGATGGGAATCGGAGCAATTCTCATTGCACCGTGGCGGTTTGAACGTTTAATGGCGTTTCTCGATCCTTTCAAGCATGCTGATGACGCGGGTTATCAGGTCGTGCAATCGCTATATGCAATCGGTTCAGGTGGTATAACCGGCGAAGGTTTTGCCAAGGGACAGGCGAAACTTTTTTATCTGCCTTATCCGTATTCCGATTTTATTTTTTCGGTAGTCGGGGAAGAGCTCGGTTTGATCGGGACTCTGACGGTTGTTGCGGCATTCGGCCTAATTCTTTGGCGCGGTACGCGGGCTGCGTTAAATGCGCCGGACCGGTTTGGAATGCTGCTCGGCATTGGCATAGTAACCGGGATTATCGTCCAGGCTCTTTTTAATATCAGCGTGGTTATTTCGATTCTTCCGGCCAAGGGAATTCCGCTACCGTTTATCTCGTATGGCGGCTCATCGGTTCTTGTAACGCTTTTCGCCGTCGGTATTTTACTGAATATTTCCCGGCGTGCCAATGGAAAGGTTTTAAAGGAGACTGATCGCGATACGGTATATCGAAGGAAGGTTAAGAAGCCGTTGAGACGGCCAGTGTACGGACGAAACCGATAGCCGGATTATGAAAGTTCTGATCGCCGCCGGCGGGACAGGCGGGCATATTTATCCGGGAATTGCAGTCGCAAAGGAAATTATGCGGCGGGATAAAGCGTCCGAAATTTTATTCGTCGGTACGGCGCGGGGTTTGGAGACAAAGATCGTGCCCGAGAACGGCTTTCAATTATCGCTGATAAACAGCGCGGGTTTGAAAAATATGGGTTTTGCGGGGAAATTAAAGGGTTTGGCGATTTTGCCGAGGAGTTTTTTCGAGGCGAGGATGCTGCTGAAAAAATTTAAGCCGGACGCTGTGGTTGGCGCCGGCGGATATGTTTCGGGACCGGTTCTTTTGACGGCAAGCTTTATGCGGATCCCGACGCTTGTTATGGATTCCAACGCGCTGCCCGGTTTTACAAACCGGCAACTCGCACGTTTTGTGGATAAAGCGGCTTTGACGTTTGACGAAGCACTGCCTTTTTTCGGCAAAAAAGGCGTTGTTACGGGAAATCCGGTTCGAAAGGAATTTTTTGAAATTAAAACGAGACCGAGCAGCGATGAAATAAATCTGCTCGTTTTCGGCGGATCGCAAGGGGCGAGAGCGATAAATAATGCGATGGCAGAGGCGCTCGGAGGTCTGGGAAGTTATGAGGATCGGCTGCAGATAACGCATCAAACGGGCGAATCGGACTTTGAAAAGATGAGAGAGCTTTATGACCGGTCTGATTTTCAGAATGCGGATGTTCGGCCATTCATATCGAATATGTTTTATGAATTTGAAAAGGCCGACCTCGTAATTTGCCGGGCCGGTGCTACAACCTGTGCCGAATTGGGAGCCGCCGGGAAGGCCTCTATAATGATCCCGCTGCCAACGGCCGCTGACGACCATCAACGTAGAAACGCCGAAGCTTTTCAAAATGCCGGTGCAGCAGAGATGCTTTTGCAGGCGGATTTGAGTGGTGAAAATTTGGCCAAGAAAATTGTTGAATTAATCGAATCACCCGAAGCTATTGAAAGAATGGAGGAGGCGGCGAAGAAACTGGGCAGGAAAGACGCGGCGGAAGCAACCGTTGATTTGATAGAGGAATTGGCGTTAGCGAATTAGATAGTTTGGAATTAGAGGTTTTTTGAATTGCCTCCAGCTTTAGCTGGAGGCAACGGCCAAGGGTTATTGGCTTTAGCCTAATTTAGTAAAGGATATTTTCAAAACGGCTTCAGCTAAAGCTGATAGAAAAAATCTCAGTTATTTGTTCGGCTAAAGCCGCACTTCCATTGGCAGATACCTCCACCGAAAGCTAGAGGTAATTGATTAAGAGTAAGAAACCAGTTCTTGCTCGCAATACATTTTGTAACTAAGCAAGAATGTTTCGACACGTAAAGAAAATTCATTTTATAGGAATCGGCGGCATCGGGATGAGCGGCATCGCCGAGGTGTTGTGTAATCTCGGTTTCGTGGTGTCAGGATCCGATTTAAAGAAGTCGAAGAATACCGCCCGGCTCGAAAAGCTTTTCAATATACGTGTTTCCGAAGGCCATAAGGCGGAAAATGTTGGTGATGCCCAGGTCGTTGTCTATTCCTCCGCCGTTCGTGAAGACAATCCGGAAGTCGTTCTCGCAAAACAGAAGGGAATTCCGGTGATACCGCGTGCGGAAATGCTCGCGGAATTAATGGTGCTGAAACCTTATGCGGTAGCGATTTCTGGAACGCATGGAAAGACTTCCACGACTTCTATGGTTGCGACTGTCCTTGGACACGCGGGCGTTGACCCGACGACCATAGTCGGTGGCATAGTCGATACGCTCGGCTCAAATTCCAAAGTGGGCAGCTCCGAATGGTTCGTAACCGAAGCGGACGAAAGCGACCGTTCATTTTTGATGTTGTATCCGACCATCGCCGTCGTTACCAATATCGATAAAGAACATATGGAATCTTATAAAGGAATGGAAGACGTCGTCCAATGTTTTACCGATTTCGTAAATAAAGTTCCCTTTTTCGGAGCGGCGATTATTTGTCTGGATGATCCTAATGTGCAGCTGATTATTCCGAAAATTAAACGCCGCCGGGTAACTTACGGGCTGACCGCACAGGCCGACATATCGGCTCACAACATACGGTATACCGAATCGTTCGGTTCGACTTTTACGGTGTGGAAGGGCGCCGGTATTTTAGGCGACCTGGCTCTTCCGGTTCCGGGTAAACACAATGTTTATAATGCTTTGGCTGCAACTGCGGTCGCTCTCGAGCTGGAAATTCCATTCGAAAAGATCGCCGAAGCGTTCGTTACGTTTAAAAACGCCGACCGGCGGTTTCAATTTAAGGGAGAATCACGAGGCATTACTGTGGTCGATGATTACGGACACCATCCGACCGAAATTCTAGCGACACTGGCGGCTGCAAAAAACAGTTCCGGCGGACGGCGTACGGTCGTCGTTTTCCAGCCTCATCGTTTTTCACGCACACAGGAGCTGATGGATGAGTTCGCTTTAGCTTTTAACAATGCGGATGTCGTATACGTACTGGATATTTATGCTGCGAGCGAGCACCCGATCGAGGGAATAACAGCGGAAGTTTTGACAGGAAATATTAAGAAATACGGCCACAAGAACGTAAATTATATCGGCGACATCGAAACGGCGGCGAGCCGGGTTTGCAAAAATCTGCAGGACGGTGATCTTGTGATCACATTGGGTGCAGGCAATGTTACACGCCTTTCAGAGGAGATTTTGGAAATTTTACAAAAACGGGAAATAGTTAAAAACCGTGCAAAAATCGTCGCATAGCAGTGAAAAATACGACTTATTATTTATTCAAAGATCATTCAATAGAATTATGAAAACTCAAACCCGAAAAAAAACTGTCCCTAATAGACAAACGCGAACACCCAAGCGCCGTCGGCAAACTCCGTCGAAATACACAAACGCAAAACCCGTGAAGCGCATCGGCAATTTCTTTCTGCCGTTTTTTCTCAGCTTTTGCATCATTTTATGTCTAGGCGTTTTGGGATTTTTGAGCTATCAAAGCGTAACCGCCTCCAACTTCTTTGACGTCCAAACGATCGAAGTTCACGGCGTGGAGCGGTCATCGAAGCAGAAAATTGTTACGATCGTTGGTAATCAGACCGAAAAATCCGGTGCATGGAATGCCGACCTGCTTGAGATCAAGGCAAAGGTTGAAAAAATCCCATTCGTGAGAATGGCGGCTGTTTCGCGGGTGCTCCCGAACGGAATCAGAGTTAATGTTGTTGAGCGGGTTCCGCAAGCAATAGTTCGACTAGCTTCGGGGGATATTCTGGTTGACGGTGAGGGAACTAACCTTTCTCCGGTAGAAGCTAAAGAAGAAAAGCTGCCGTTCGTAATGATCGGCTGGGATGAAACAAAGACTGAAAAAGCGGCAAAGGACAATTTGGAACGCATTAAAATGTACCAGAAGATGTTGAGCGATTGGCAGCAATTCGATCTTGCATTGCGAATTACGACTGTTAATTTAGCCGATTTGCGCGAACCGAAGGCGTACATGGTGGATTCGGGAATGAGCGTTTCTATAGCACTGGAAAAAGATAATTTCGGAGAGTATTTAAAAAAAGGAATTAATGCGATCGTCGGTAAGGGAGAGACGTTCGAAGCCGTCAACCTGGTCGGTCAAAACATGATCCTTTCACCTAGAAAGACGCAATAGTCGATATGATATCGAGGTTATAGAAAACAGATTTTTTGCGGGACATATTCTTCTTGTACCAATACTTATCCTCGTACTCAGTGGTAAAAGATTTAACCAAGGAACAAGAGGAACAAGAAATTAAGAAGAGAACGCGGAATTGAATTATAAAAATTTGAATACAAAGTTGTGACCCTTTGAAGCGAATATGAACCGTGAAATCCAAGCAGTAGGCATCGATATCGGCACAAGCAAGGTTCGTTGTGTGATAGGTGAGCAGTCTGATAACAGCAGAATGAACATCGTCGGTTATGGCGAGGCGGACTCGCGCGGCTTGCGGCGGGGAATCGTTACCGGTGCGGAAGCTGTTTCAGAGGCCGTACGAAAAGCCGCCGGAGAAGCCGAGCGCGTCAGCGGGCTGGATATTCAATCTGCTGTCGTAAATCTTTCCGGGGAACATTTTCGCGGCGAGAATAAAAACGGAGTCGTGGCCGTCGCCGGTGCGGGGCGCGAAATCACGGAGGAAGATGTAGAACGCGCTATCGAATCTGCCAGCGCTATGCAGCTGCCATCGGGTTGGGAGATCGTCAATCGTTTGCCGCAGGAGTTTATCATTGACGGCCAGGACGGCATCACGGAGCCGGTAGGAATGAGCGGCGCAAGGCTCGAATCACTGGTTCACATTGTCATAGGGCCGAGTGCGGGCAGGCAGAATCTCGACAAAGCCGTCCGCCGTGCGGGGCTTGATGTCGACCGAATGATGCTCGAGCCGCTGGCTGCCGCCGAGAGCACATTGACGGACGACGATAAGGAATACGGCTGTGCGCTTGTAAATATCGGCGCTGAAATAACGAGCTTAATGATATTCGGGCGCGGCGCGGTTCAACACACGGCGGTGTTTCCATTCGGCGGCCTGCATTTTACAAAAGACATTGCCGTCGGTTTACGCGTTTCGATTCAGGAAGCAAACAAGATCAAACATCACTACGGCTGTGTCGGTTCGTTTATGATGGAAGACGACGAGAAACAAGAGATCATCGAGATCGTTCCGGTCGGCAGAACCGAGACGCGCGGACTGACTAAGGAAATTCTTTGCGATATAATGCAGCCACGTGCTATCGAGCTTCTTCAGCATGTTGCCGACGAGACTGCCGGAACCCGGGCCCAGATTTCGAGCGGCGTGATTCTGACGGGCGGCGGCTCAATAGCACGCGGAATGGTAGAAATTGCCGAACAGGTTTTCGATGCGCCGACGAGGCTCGGATATCTGGAACCAGAATACTTCGGCGGCCTGGCCGGGGAAGTGAAAGGCCCGGAATGGGCAGTAAGCTGCGGCCTTGCGTTATCGTCGATGCGGTCGCAGATACGGGAGTTAAATATGAACGGCAAATCGTCGACGAGGAAAGTTGCCGAGTGGTTTGAAAATTTTCGAGATAAATTTAGATAATTGTAACTTGCGGGCTGGATTTTTACCACAAATCGTTGTATGCTTTGCTCCCGTTAGCACAATATATAGTTGAAACCGAAAATGCTTTCAACTCATCGCACACTTTCTGAAGGGACGAAACATTATATCAGTAGGGAAGGTCTTCACATGCAAAATAACGGAATCAGAATGTTCATCGACGAGCCGCCGATCACAGGGGCGAGGATAAAGGTAATCGGTGTCGGCGGAGGCGGCGGAAATGCGGTAAACCGGATGATCGACGCGGGCGTTCAGGGCGTCGAATTTATAGTTGCCAATACCGATCTGCAAGCGCTAAACGCATCAAAGGCGCCTTTGAAAATTCAGCTTGGCGGCAAATCGACACGCGGATTGGGCGCGGGGTCGAATCCGGAAGTGGGCCGAGATGCTGCACTCGAAGACCACGAGAAATTACTGGACGTGCTTGAGGGCGCGGACATGGTGTTCGTTACGGCCGGCTTGGGCGGCGGCACTGGCACCGGCGGAGCACCCGTTGTCGCCTCGCTTGCAATCGAGCTCGGTGCTTTGACTGTCGCTGTTGTTACCAAACCTTTTAATGTTGAAGGCAAGAAGCGAATGGCTCAGGCGGAAAGAGGATTGGCCGAGCTTCGCGGATGCGTCGATACGATAATCACGATTCCTAATTCAAAGCTTCGTGAAGTCGAGGAAAGAATTACGCTGATCGACGCGTTTCGGCGCGCTGACGATATTCTTTTGCAGGCCGTCCAGGGTATTACGGATCTTATTATTACGCCGGGCATCATCAATCTCGATTTTGCCGATGTAAAAACTGTCATGCGCGGCCGCGGAGTCGCCCTCATGGGAATCGGTACCGCGAACGGCGAGGACGCCGCATCGAAGGCGATGAGAGCCGCGCTCGATTACAAGCTGCTGGAGGAGAATTCGATTACCGGAGCAAAGGCCGCCTTGATCAATGTAACAGGCGGCGAGAATATGCCTCTTGGCGAGATCGAAGATGCGATCGGCATGATCGAGGAAGAATCGGACGACAACGCGGATATCATTTGGGGAACCGTCATCAAAACCGGAATGGATGATGAAATAAAGGTTACCGTGATCGCGACCGGATTCGACAGCCATGTCCAATCGATGCTGCCGTTGCCGAGAAATTTGGACGCACAAGCTGTAGGAGCATCATCGTCCGCGCAAATTTACGGTCAATCCGAAACCGCGAAAGAAGAAAATCTGGATGTTCCGACGTTTATCAGGCGCCAGGCAGATTGAGCCGTGAGCTTTCGGTTAGAAAAATCGAAATAACACCCAAAACATGCTTTACGGAATCGCATAGCCTCAGCAGGTGGAAACACCGGCCGGGGTTTTTTTTTCGCAGTGAAGGGGAATATTGCGATCTGCTACGAAGACCGTGAATATTTTCTTAAAAGTTTTGTCCTTCTTATTCGGTTCAGTTCCTCTTATTCTATGGTAAATTCCTGTTTTGATTCGATTTTATCTACCGGAAGAGAAGAATTACCACCGAACAAGAAGAACAGGAAGAACAAACTAAAATAATGTTGCTATAATTCCTTAGCAATTTCCTATGTCTGCAAAACTCAATCTTCCAATCGTTGGCATCACAATGGGTGATGCCGCCGGGATCGGACCGGAAATAACGCTCAAGGCGCTGTCGGATGCTGAGCTTGGAAAAATTTGCCGGCCAGTAATTATCGGCGATCTCGAATTTCTAAAGATAACAGCCTATGAGCTTGGGCTTCACCTCGATTTCAAAGTTTTTCGCGGCGGCGATCCCCAAGCTAAATGTCTGGAGATCTATAATTTAAGCAGCCTTCCCATACGCCCGACAGCAGGTGAAGAATCAGGCTTAACCGGCAAATCTTCAGCCGAGTATATAAAAAAGGCGGTAGAATTGTGGAAGGAAAAAAAGATCGATGCCATCGCTACTGCGCCGATCAGCAAAAAGGCCCTTTCGCTTGGCGGTTATAATTTTCCGGGACATACGGAATTTTTGGCCGAGCTGACCGGAACTCAGGAATTTGCGATGAGCTTTTTTGCAGAAAAACTTCGTGTCGTGCTGCTATCCACTCATGTTTCGCTGCGCGCTGCGATAAAGTTGGTAAATAAAGAACGGCTAACGAAATTAATAGTTTTCGCTCACCGGCAGCTGTCCGAGCTTTTGCGGCATGATGCCCGAATCGCAGTCGCAGGTCTTAATCCGCACGCTTCGGAACAAGGGATGTTTGGATCCGAAGAGGCTGATGTCATACAGCCAGCAATTGCCGGGTGCCGCAAACTTGGCATTGATGTGTCGGGGCCGTTTTCACCGGATACAATATTTCTGCGCGGTTTCCGGGGTGAGTTCGATGCGGTGATCGCATGTTATCACGACCAGGCAACCATTGCGGTAAAGTCGCTTTCATTCGGCTCGTCGGTCAATGTTACTTTGGGTTTGCCGTTGATCCGAACTTCCGTGGATCACGGCACGGCCTTTGATATCGCGGGAAAAGGAATAGCCGATGCTTCAAGCATGAAGGCCGCGATCAAACTGGCGGCCGAATTAACAATTCTCCGCAATAGCTAATTTTATTTAATGTTGGTTTTCTTGACGGAAAGGTGTGTGGAGTGATAATTTTCAAAAGCGAAACAGAATTGCCGGTACCCGAAAAGGAGCAAAACAGGGCGTGTCAAAACACAAACTTTTATTAGCAGACGATTCGATCACAGTCCAAAAGGTTGTTGATTTGACCTTCGCAAATGAAGGAATCGATGTAATCATTGTGGGCGACGGCGATACAGCGCTCGAAAAGATCAAGGAAATCAGCCCTGATATCGTTTTGGCCGATGTGAACATGCCCGGCTTAAACGGCTACCAGCTCTGCGAATTTATCAGGAAAGACGAGGTTATGAAGGACGTGCCGGTTATTTTGCTCGTCGGCTCATTCGAACCATTTAATGTTGATGAGGCAGACCGTGTAGGCGCGAATGCGTTTCTAACAAAACCTTTTAGCTCGATCCCTGAATTGATCGCGCAGGTCTCAGATTTGCTGAATTTTCCGTCCCCGGACGATAGTACTGCCTCTGATGAGGAAATGCCTGAAACACACGATATCGACGCTCTTTACGAGCAGAGTTTCGGCGAAACTATCGAGATACCAGATAATGGAAAGGTCGATAGTGAATTTAAGGATGCCGGAATGGATGATGAGATTATCGAAACAACATACGCCGATTCGTTACAGGGATTGCAAACGGATATTCCCTCAGACGTTAAAAGCGAACACGTCGGGAAACCGATAAAAATTGGGGAAAAATCCGGCGATTTATCACATAACGGCGATGATGCAGCGTTGGATCAACCTGTGATTGATCATAACGGGCCCGATAATGCTGAATCCGAAAGCGCCGTTTCAAACGAGCTTGACAAATCAACAGAAGACGAACTTGCCGGTGCCGAAACTTTGAACTTTGACAAAGTCCCGAGCGGCAATTCCGAATCTTCGCATAAATTTGATGAACTTGACCTGCTTGAATTGCCGGTTGTGGCAGATGAAAAAACTGCTACGGCCAATACGGCAGAAAGCGTCGCAAACGCGGAAGGCAATACGCAAATTGTCAGCCTCTCTCCCGAGCTGATAGAAACTATCGTTAAAAAGGTTGTGGAAAAGCTCGTCGAAAAACGCTAGTGCATTTGTACCAGGTTATTGTTTTCCAGACAAAGAGGCGGGTGCAAGCCCTTCCTGACTGTAATTGGATAACTTGAAATGGTCTCACTTAATTGGAGTATAAGGTCAAAGTTATAAGGCAAAATCAAACTAGATAATTTGCAATCTGGAAAGGCGGCTTTGCCCCGCTCCATAAAACGGTTAGTTTTCGTTAGCGTGGATGAAAACTAACCCTTTTTGATTTAAACTTAGCGTTCTTATTGTTGTAAATTTATGGAACTTGCAAAAGCATACGACCCGAAAGAAGCCGAAACAAATCATTACAGCCGCTGGGAGGACGGCGGTTACTTCGCTCCGGAAATAAATGAAAATACCGAAGCTGAAACTTTTTCCATAGTTATTCCTCCGCCGAATGTAACGGGAAGTCTGCATATGGGACATGCGCTGCAGCATACTTTGATGGATACGCTTACACGCTGGAAACGGATGCAGGGTTATAAAACTTTGTTTCTGGTTGGAGTTGATCACGCCGGAATTTCGACTCAGTTAATGGTAACGCGCCAGCTTAAAAAGGAAGAGCATAAGACGCCACAGGATATCGGCCGGAAAGCTTTTACAGAAAAAGTCTGGGAATGGAAAAACAAATACGGTGGCGAGATAACGCGGCAAATGCGTAAGGAAGGCTTATCCGTAGACTGGTCGCGCGAGCGTTTTACAATGGAAGAATCCCTGTCGAAAGCTGTTCTTTCTGTTTTTGTCAGGCTGTACGAAGAAGATTTGATATATCGCGGAACGCGAATCGTCAATTGGTGCCCAAAAGATAAAACCGTGCTTTCCGATCTTGAAGTGAAAGAAGAAAAAGCCAAAGAAGGCAAACTTTACTATTTAAAATATCCGGTTTTGAAGAGTTCCGGGTTGGAATCCGTTGCTAAGGATGAACAGGGAACTCGAAACTCGGAACTCCTATCAACTGCCACAGGTGGTTCGGTCACATACGTAACCGTCGCGACAACGCGCCCTGAAACCATGCTCGGTGATACCGCAGTCGCGGTTAATCCGGACGACGAAAGGTATAATCATCTCATTGGCAATACCGTTCTTTTACCGCTTACAAATCGCAAAATTCCTGTCATTGCGGATGATTATGTTGAATCCGCATTCGGAACAGGTGCAGTAAAGATCACGCCTGCCCATGACCCAAATGATTGGGAGATCGGCGAGCGCCATAACCTGGTAAAACTCGTCGTAATGAATGACGATGCGACGATGAATGAGGCTGCGGGTGCTGATTTCACCGGTCTTGACCGGTATGCGGCACGCGAAAAAGTAGTCGAAAAATTTGAAGAGCTTGGTTTACTTGAAAAGATCGAAGATTATGATTTAACGCTTCCGCACTGCGAGCGCTGCAAAACCGTCATAGAGCCGCTTTTGTCGGAACAATGGTTCGTGAAGATGGATGAAATGCGCGATCTAGCTTTAAAACAGATGCGCGACGAAAATTCGCCTCGTTTCTTCCCCGAAATTCCACACAAGAAAGTGTATACGAATTGGCTCGAAAATCTGAAGTCCTGGACGATCTCGCGCCAACTCTGGTGGGGACATCGTATCCCGGCATGGTATGACGCGGAGGGAAACGTTTATGTCGCCCGATCAAAGGAAGAAGCCGCCGCAAAAGCGGGAACGCAAAATCTGACTCAGGATGAAGACGTTTTGGACACATGGTTTTCTTCAGCCCTGTGGCCGTTTTCGACGCTGGGATGGAGCACTTCAGAACCACCTGCGTTAGCGGGTGGCCTTACGCAGGCGGAAGATCTTCGACAGACGGAGTGGGATAAACAGAGCTCGAAGAACCAGCCCGCTCACGCAGGCGGTTCTGACAATAGATCCGATCTCGATACTTTCTACCCGACCGATGTTCTCGTGACCGGACGCGACATCATTCGCCTTTGGGTTTCGCGGATGGTGATGATGGGAATAAAATTTATTGGGGGAAAGCCGTTCGACGATGTGATCATTCACGGCACTGTGCTTGATAAAAACGGCCAGCGGATGTCCAAGACTAAGAACAACGGCATCGATCCGCTCGATGTATTTGAAAAATTCGGTGTTGATGCGACGCGTATGGCATTGGCCGGATCGGCAACCGGTGTCGACTTTGCCTGGCGCGACGAGAAGGTCGAATCGTTTCGTAATTTTGCCAATAAGATCTGGAACGCAACGCGCTTTTGTCTGATGAATTCTGAAGGCGCGACAGTAAATACAGATTCAATAAATCTTAGCAAAGAAGGGTTGCATCGCTACCTTGGCGATTCTGTTCCGTTGCCCTCTCTTGCGGATCGTTGGATCATTTCACGTCTGAACAAGACCGTGAAATCCGTTAACTTTGCACTCGAAACATATCAATTTCACGAAGCAGTACAGCTGCTTTATCATTTTTTCTGGGATGATTTCTGCGACTGGTATATCGAATTCGTAAAAGATGAGATTGTCGGAACGCAGGCACCCTTGCCTGCGGCGAACGGTGGAGGCAGGCTGGG
This sequence comes from Blastocatellia bacterium, assembly GCA_013695195.1. Classification (GTDB taxonomy): domain Bacteria; phylum Acidobacteriota; class Blastocatellia; order Pyrinomonadales; family Pyrinomonadaceae; genus OLB17. The sequence goes on from JACDAY010000346.1 coordinate 15,250, forward strand.
AGCCTGCGTTCCGGCGAGGACCCGCATTTTGACAATTCTCGAACAAGCTTTGCGAATGCTGCATCCGTTTATGCCGTTCCTGACTGAAGAGCTGTGGCAAAAACTGCCCGGAACTTCGAATGGACTGCACAACACGGCGTACCGGTCAGCTGGTAAAACGATCATGCTCGCCGATTTCCCTAAACCGGACGAGACGATGATCGATGAAGCGGCTGAGAGCGAGATGAGCGCCGTTATAGAATTAATTACGAAAGTGCGAAACATCCGTGCGGAAATGAATATCACTCCGGTGGAACGTTTTACAGTCCATATTGCCGCCGATAACGCAACTCAAGTTGTCTTTGCGACAAATGAACCCCAAATTCTGAAGCTCGCACGTGCCGAAAAACTTATTATCGGCGATGATTTGGAAGTTCCCATGGCCTCGGCAAAGGCCGTAACCGCAAATGCCGAGATCGCAGTACCGCTCGAAGGCTTGATCGATTTCGACAAGGAACGCGAGCGCCTCAATGGCCAGATCTTCAAGCTCAATGTCGAACTTGAACGTCTCAACGCGCAGCTATCCAACAGCGATTTTGTGAATAAAGCCCCGGAAGAAAAGGTCAAAGACCTTCGCGAGCGAGCGGCTGAGATCGTCCAGCAGACGAACACACTGAATCAAAACGTCGAAGCCTTACGCTAGGAGTTTAATAGCAGCGCTCTGACCTGTAACTTAGCGCTTAGAAGAACGAATTTGGCAATGGGATTCACTTCTATTTACTGCTTGTAAAGAAATTGAGCGAATCGTAGGCATTGTCAACATTCAAAACCTGCGAAGGTTGGTTGAAAATATACCTTCTACTGGCAATCGTGAAAATGTACGTGCGGCCTGCTGGAACGTCATCGAAACTATAAAACCCAAAAGGATTCGAAATGGAATTGCGGGCATTCCCCTGGTCGTCCCACATGGTGATTGACGCCCGTGCAATTCCCCGGCCGCCGGGTGTCAGTACGCGTCCGCTGACCGACACGCTCGCCGCCGTTGTACCGAAATTTCCGATCCTTAAATTGTTTACTCCAAGCCATTCATCGGGTGAGCTTGTGCCGTCCGGTGCAGCTGCGTCTGTGGTAATAATTCGAATCTGGACTTGGGGCTGATTGTTTATCGCCGGGGGCAATAGAATATTTACTGATGTTACTCTTCCCGCCACATTGGGATCGGTGGCGTCTGCGATATATCCGGCCGGAAGATTGGTGAAATTTCCGCTTTCACCAACGCGATACTGAACCGCAAACTGCGAAACGGCATTGTTGCTTCCGCCATCGATGTCAGTAACGTCGAATGCTATCCTAATATTCGACCGCCCTGTCGTGTTTACATAAAATACCATATAAGGCGCACGGGACTGCACATTTCCCTGAAACCCGAACGCGAGATATGTGCCGCTGTCAAACTCTGCCAGACCGCCGGCGTTGTAAGCGCTGGGATTGCCTTTGTTAGCCGCAATACAGGTGTCGGAGCTGCTCGGCAGAGCACTTGACGGGAATTCGGCCGTTAAGACAGTTTGCGGATCAACGCCGAAGGTAGATGTTAAACCGTCTCCGCAGTAACCTTCAACGGATGAAACAGCGGTCCAGTTATCATTAGACGTAATTAAATTGGTCGTGCCGGATGTTAAATTGAGCGTCAGATTACCGGTTGATAAATCGAAGTAGGTGCTGTTTGCCTCAACGGAGCGAAGAGGCGAAGGCAGGAGAACCAGCGCCAATGAGAGTAAAGCCAATACTATTGCGACGGGGAAAACCGGAAAAAATTTCCGATGGGGTTTTTGGTTTTTCATAATTTACAAGGTTTTTTCAGAACAAGGCATCGTGGGCAATCGGATGGCATTACAGATCCGTAATGTTCTGCATGAGGGTTATGCATACGAGTAAAGATTTGCAAGGGTAAGTTTTAAGATTAGATCGAAGGCTGGCAGAAGATCTGAAGTTTAATTATTTTATTCAGAAATGAATAAATTAGTCATTCCAGCATTTGTTGACGAAGCAAATCGCCGGGCAAAGATTATCAAACATAGGTGCGATAAGTCAACCTAATTATGAAGCATCCGTGGAGTTGTTTCTTACTGTGCATTAACGAAGCAATCAAACAGAAGCCTAAACTTTTTTTGAAATACATTGCGTTTAGTGTTGCATTGAAAGATAATTCTTTTTACACTGCGACTTAA
>JACDAY010000239.1 GCA_013695195.1 Blastocatellia bacterium
TTACTGATTTGGCGTTTTCCCGAAAGAACTTCAGAGATTGTACCGCTTGAGCCGAAAACACCAAGTAAATCTTTTTGTTTCAATTCATGGTCTTCCATTATCGATTGAAGCACGCTGCGCGGGGATGAAAAGCTGCCAGTCGGATAAGTCTTTTCTTCAAAATCCTCAAACAACCTCACCAAAAGCCGAAAACAGGGAAGTTTCTTCGGGCGAAAGATTGTCTTCGCCTTTGTCCATCAAACGATTGACAATTTGAAGTGCTCGTTCGTTTTCCGCTTCGGTTTCAATGATTGCCGGAAGTGTTTCAGTCAAAAGCTGTGCGTAAATTTTATTGTTTATTGCAGACATTTTATTATTCCGGAAACAATTGCCAGTCATTTTTGGAAACAACTGAAATCACAAAAAGCATAGTTGACACGCATAGGCTTCCTTTATATGAATAATGCAAACACGGATTTTGAGAACTGAGCTATATCATGCAGAAAATTGCTTGAAACTATTCCGAATGCCGAAAGGCCGGTAAACAGGTGAACGCCCATCAACCCGATATAAACGCCGAGTGCCAAACCGAGGCCGTATCGGGCAAGCCGCAAATGTCCCCAATTCAAAATCACTATGGCGGTCGCAAGCCCGATCGCTATCTTTACACCCAAAAAAGTAAAATCGCCGATGTCCAGCAATTGGGCCATAAGGTGATTGCCTTCTGTGGCTATACCGCTTCGCACCCAGACGATCGTCAGTATTCCGTCAAGTAAATTTAGCGCGAAAAGAAGAATAGTTTTCTGAAAAAGCATAGGTGTCCGCCCCCTTGCAAAGCTTGTCAAAAACTTCCTACGATGCAGCACCCGGATGTATGAGCCGGGTAGCTGCACCGGCAGAAGTGAAATGAATTGTCGTTAACGAATGTATTATATGTCGAATCCGCTTCGTTTTCAAAAAGAATTTTCAAGTGGAATGTTCTGCGGCTTTAACGGATTCCAAATCGCGTAGCGATCATCTGAATTTGATCGTGGGTTTTAACCCTCGGTCAACGAAAAATTTTGGATAGCGTCGCGTCAGCGACTGTTGATATTATTCTTTTGCAGCTCAAGCGAGAGGTATCCCGGTGGCCATACCGTGGGTTAAAACCAACGGCTAAATTCACAACATCGCTATGCGACAAAGGAAAGAGACAACTTATCTATGGAGTATTACGTCGAAATGGCGCCCCGTATTATTTAGTTATATTCGGGAATGTGAAGATATCAGGAGAACAAGTATGAAAAAGATTAACAAACTTACGACGTTGGCGGCGATATTTTCCTTTGTAGTTTTCGCCAGTGCATTTGATCTCTCGGCACAAACCCGGAGAAGGCCTGTCATCCGAAAATCGACGGTGAGAAAGGTTCCTGTTCGAAGAGTTGCCGCCCCGGCACTTTACACGGTAAGCAGCGGAAAAAGATTCCGTGTCCGGATGAACGATACCCTCAGCTCGAAAACAGCGAGGGTCGGCGAGCGCTTTACCGGAACGATAACCGAGCCGGTATATTCGAACACGGGCGTAGTGGTTATTCCGTCCGGCAGCGAAATAATAGGCCGCGTTAATTCCGTGAGGCCTGCTGCAAAAGGCGGAAAGCCCGGCCAGATCGACGCCAGTTTTGTGCAGGTAAAACTTCCCAACGGCAGAACACGTGCGATAAACGGCTCGTTAACAGACCTTTACAGCGATGATGCGAAAAGCGATTCAGAGGGCGCAGCATCCGGCGACCGAATGAAGAACCGCAAGATCATCTTTATCGGCGGCGCCGGCGTCGGAGGTGCTGTTCTGGGCGGAGCTGTCGGCGGTGGAAAAGGTGCCTTAATCGGCGGGCTGCTTGGCGCGGGAGCCGGACTTTTAGGCGAGAGGTACACAAAGGGCGAAGAAGCCGAAGTAAGATCTGGAACAGAATTCGGCGTTTATCTCAACCAGGCGATCACGCTTCCGAGATTCGTCGAAGCCAATCCGTAGGGAAGTCGAGAGTGGTGAGTCAAGAGTCGAGAGTCTAAGAAGTTCCTGCTCGCGACTCTTGACTCACCACTCTAAACTCTTACCTATATTCTCCAGATGTGCGACGATCTTCTGAATCAGCCATTCCGGCGTCGATGCCCCGGCGGTAACGCCAACCCGTTCGGCACCCATAAGATCATTCGGGTTGATCTCGTCTTCAATTTCGATTAAAAAACTCTTTTCGCACTGTTCTTTGCAAACTGTTAAAAGCTTTACGCTGTTTGATGAATGGCGTCCTCCGATAATATAAAAAGCGTCTACCATCCCGGCCAGGGCACGGGCGGCTTCCTGCCGGTCTTTCGTTGCCGAACAGATAGTATTTACGATCTGAACTTCATCGTCAGTTTTGGTTTTTATGGCCTCTGCCGTATCAAAAAAGGTCTTTGCTTTTATCGTCGTCTGTGAAACGACCAGCGGCTTTCTGAGCCGGGGAAGGCCTGCCACCTCGGTTTCGTCACGGATTATGAACGCATGGTCGGGAGCGTAGCCTTTGACGCCGATCATCTCCGGATGATCCGGGCTGCCGACTATTATCACATGACGGTCTTCGCCGGCTGCACGTGCCGCCAGCTTCTGCACACGCGTAACAAAAGGGCATGTTGCATCGACGACCTTTGTGGCTTTTTCCTCGAGCTCCCGCTGAACATCCGGCGTTACTCCGTGCGCACGGATGACCGCTGTTTCGCCGCGTTTGATCTGGACAGGCTCGGTAATCGTAGTTACGCCGTATTGCCCGAGACGCTGCATTTCCTGCTCGTTATGGATCAGCGGCCCAAGCGAACGAACAGTGTCCCCACCGTCCAACGCCTTTTCGACCATCTCCACGGCCCGCTCAACGCCAAAACAAAATCCGTATTCATCTGCTAATAAAACCTGCATTTTTATATACCTATCCGCTACTGCCATTATAATTTTATCGGTTACAGGATACAACCCGGCAAGGTTCTGTTGTAACTTATGAATGTGCCTGGCCGCAGGCCGGAGTGATTGGCTGACTTATCGGTTTGATCGCCGAGGCACTAACAAAAGAACAAACACTTCGAGCGATTCAAAAACTCCTTCCGAACATTCCGCACATCCGTGACAACCTATCTACGATCTCATCCGAAAAATCACCTTCCGCAGCACGCCAAATCCAGTTTTCGCCCATTGAAGCAGGAAGGTTCATACGTGCCGAATTGTCCATTCCAAGCAAATCCTGCATCGGTATAATGGCAATATCGGAAACGGATGCGAGTGCTGCCCGTATAAAAGCCCAATGGATTTCCTTTCCGCTTGTCTGAAAATATCTTCTGCAAAAATCCGCTTCGCCGCTCTGATCCTTGCGTTTTTTCGTTCTTAACTTGTACCAGCCGACAACAGTGTCGCTGTCGTGAGTTCCTGTATAGACGACCGAATTTTGAATGTAATTATGCGGCATATGCAGATTTCGCGTATCTCCGCCGAATGCGAATTGCAGAACCCGCATTCCGGGTATCTCGAACGAATCACGAAGACTTTCCACTTCCGAAGTTACAGAGCCGAGGTCTTCCGCGATCAGCGGCAAATCTCCCAGAGCGTAACGCAGTGTCGAAAAAAGATCGTGTCCGGGTACGGAGATCCATTGGCCGTTTTCGGCCGTCGCATCGCCGCCGGGAACTTCCCAAGCTTTTGCAAAGCCGATAAAATGGTCTATCCGTGCGATATCGAACATCTGTAAATTAAATCTCACCCGCTCGATCCACCATTTGAAACCGCTATTTCGCATCTTGTCCCAATCATAGATCGGGCTTCCCCAAAGCTGCCCCGTGCTGCTAAAAGCGTCAGGCGGAACACCAGCGACAACCGTTGGCCTCCCGTCGGCGTTCAATTTGAACTGATCCTGATTGCACCACACGTCGCAGGAATCGGTCGTTAAGTATATAGGTATATCGCCGACCATCTTCACGCCGTTCGCGTTGGCATAATCCTTCAGTTCATACCATTGTTTTAAAAACACGAACTGATAGAATTTTTGCGCAAAAACCTCGTCGTCCAACTCTTTTCGAGCATTTTCGAGTGCTTGCGGATCGCGGAATTTCAAGCCCTTTTCCCAATCCGTCCACGCCGCATAGTTATTTTGCAGCCTGATAGCCTGAAACAGCGAATAATCTTCCAGCCAGAAAGCGTTTGCGTCGCAGAACTCGTGAAATTTCCTGATGAGCGTTTCGTCGTTTGTGTTCCGAAATGCTTCAAACGCCTTTTTTAATATGCGCAGCTTGAGATCGATGGCCCGTCCGTAGTCAACCGTGTCAGTGACGTACTTGTCAGAACCACCTGCGTTAGCGGGTGGCTGAAGATCGGCATACATGCTATCTGGCTTTTCTAATGACCACGTTAAGTCGCCCGCTAACGCCGGCGGTTCTGGCAAGAAACCGAATTTCTCGGGCGATATTAAATAAATATTCCCAGCAAAAGCTGAATAGCAGCCGTAAGGTGAATTCCCGTAACCCGTCTGTCCTAGCGGAAGTATCTGCCAATACGCCTGCTTTGCCCTCACAAGAAAATCGACAAATTTAAACGCCTCAGGACCAAAATCACCAATGCCGAATGGAGAAGGCAGCGAGGTAATGTGCAGCAGAATTCCGGAAGCTCTGGGAAATTTCATAGTTCAACCGTGTCAGAACCACCTGCGTTAGCGGGTGGCTTTTAGCGCAATCTTTGTAAACGCCGACCAGCATTTATGCGAGTAGCGCTCTACCGCAGGCGTAGGACAATAAAACCACAGTCGTGTCGCCCTCATTCCGAATAATTAAAACACCAAGGCCGGCCGCAGCCAGAAAAATAAACACTCCAATTAGCAAAAGCCATTTTCTCATTAATTGCCGAATTATAATAAGTTACTCCTGGACAGCGAAAGAATCACGCTGAAGCGTGAACTCAGAACTTGAGTCATTATCTAACCGGTTCCCGCAGCATTATCCCGGCCGTGGCTCCGGCGATTTCTGCCGCCCTTTGATTTGAATTTTTGAGATTAGCGACCTGCATCAAAGCTTCGCCGGTTCGGGCGAGCAACCGAAAAAGATCGCCTTCTTCGGCTCTCGTCCGGCTGACCAGATCTTCCCAGGCCATGCCGCCTGCCCAGCGCTCGGCGGCAGCCGCAGCCGATAGATTTATCTCCTCGGAAGGCTCGATGCCGAACTTCCATTCAACATTCGACACGTCGTAAATCACATCTTCAAAGGCTCCAACGACATCGAGCAGTTCATCCGATAAATATAAATCGCCGTAATTGCGATCCGAATCGGCAGCAAGCGATGCCATAAGCCCGGCGAGCGTTTGCGGGCTGAGGTCGTCAAAAATGCCGCGACGCAGGGCTTCACCGACCAGCAGCGTCCGATCGACGCGAACGTCCGCCAGCCATTTTCCGCTTTCTGTCACCTTTTCGGCGTGAAAATCGAGATACCCAAAATGATCGAGCACTTTCGCACGCCGCTCGAAAGGCAGCCAGATATCGCTGCGGAGATAGTCGATGTCACGAGAGTGTTTTTCCAAATATTCGGCGTCTTCCCATGAGTCCCAAAGCACTCGATGGGCATCAGAACCACCTGCGTTAGCGGGTGGCTGAAGTTTGGTATTAGTACCTTTTGGAATGTTTGATGATCGTGTTAAACCACCCGCTATCGCAAGTGGTTCTGACAAGGCAGCGATCAGCGAATCGATCAAGGCTACCGCATCATCTTCGCCATTCATTTTAAAAGACAGTTTGGGCTCCGCAAGCTGAGGATTCTTGCCGTCATACGTTTCCATAAACGCCCGCTCGATGCTCTTTTCATTTATCGGAAAAACGTCGCGGTAAATGCGGTTGACTCGATCTATTGCGAAGCTAGCTCCTTGTCCGTCATCGCGCATGGCGGTAACTTTTTCTCCGTTTACGCCCAGTACCATAAAAAACCGCTTGCCGCTTCGGCCCTGGCTGACGATCCGCCCGGAGATGACGTTTTCGCCAAGCCATGTTCCCCGATGTTCAGCTCGGGTTGCGGGGATCACTTCCTGCAGCCGGTTGCGTGCACTGATCAGCCGCTCAAAACCGCGAACGTCGTCAATGGAAAATCCAAAATCATTATTCGTAAGCTTTTCCGAAAGATTCCACATTCGTCTTTCAGACTCTTTTTTCAGCTTATCGATCTGTCGGGCGGTGTCCTGAAAGGCATAGCTTTTTTCGGCTATCTCGCGTACCTGCGGAAAATTTCCAAAGGCGTCGAGCAAATTGAGAAGGCTTGTGTATGTAGAGCGAAACTGGCTAAGAAGCGGATCGGGCGGAGCTTTTAGCAGCTCGGCGATCTTTTTCGGGTTTTGAAATTGTCCGGGAGCAAGTATGACAAAACCGACGTTATCCTTACCGCGTCTGCCTGCCCGTCCCGTCATTTGCTGCAGCTCGCTTGCCCGCAATGGGCGCCAACCGTCGTTTCCGCGGGTATCGGCGTTGCTAATAACAACCGTCCTGGCAGGGAAATCGACACCGGCGGCAACGGTCGATGTGGCAAAAATCGCATTCAGCAAACCGCCCGACATCATCTTTTCGATAAGCAGCTTCCAAGCCGGTATATGCCCCGCATGATGCGATGCAACACCCGAATTGAGCAGTATACGGCGATGTTTATGGTTTTTGATCTCCGGATTCTGCAGAATGAATTCCTCAAATATCTCGTGCCTTTTCTGCAGTTTTCCGGCATCGGTCTTTTGTGATTTATCGGAGGCAACCTCGGACGCTGCCTCGTCACATTTCCGGCGGGTCGGCATAAAAATGATAGCGGGAAGCAAATTATAGCCGCGCAGAGTTGAGAGCAGCTTATGCGGCGGAATTTCTGGCGGCCTTGCGTTCATTTCTCGAATTATAGACTATCGGGGCTGTGCTTGTAATTCCTGAAGCAATCGTAATCCGTTCAGAATAAGATTTTCGTCCACGACATCGATCAGAGCACATTCCGATGTAATAAGCCCCGCAAATCCGCCGGTTGAAATGATTTTTGGAGTTTCGCCAAGTTCGATGCTAATTCGGTTCAAAATTCCTTCCGCCAAGCCTATATAACCGAAAAAAATACCAGACTGTATGCAGCCTAAGGTCGTTGTGCCCATGATACTTTGCGGTTTAACTATCTCCACTTTGGGAAGTTTCGATGTTTTCAGGTGAAGAGCTTCGGCGAGCGTTTTAATGCCGGGTGCGATTACGCCGCCGAGATATTCGCCGTTCGAATTGACCGCATCGATTGTTGTGGCAGTCCCAAAGTCACAGACAATACAGGGTTTACCGTATTTATGCACGGTGGCAAATGCAGCAATAAGGCGATCTGTCCCGAGGCTTGCAACGGGATGGTATCTGATCCGGGAAAAACCGAAATCGAATTCGTTGGTAACGAAAACGGCGTTTAACCCTAGATATTTGAGAGAAAATTCCCTGATTGCAGTATCTGTTTCAGGAACGACCGATGAGACTATAACGGAAGTGAAGGTGTGTTGTAGTTCGAACTTTATCGCCTTGTGCAGCTCGTCGGCAGTTTGACTGCGCTCGGTGGGAATTGTAAAACGGGAAACAAGATTTTTGCCGTCAAATACACCAAACTTGATAGCGGAATTGCCGATGTCAATAGCGAGAAGCATGCGTCAAGTTTCGAGTTCGGAGTTTCGAGTCCGAGTTAAATCAGCATACAAACTCGAAACTCTGAACTTTGAAATCGGAACTTACCCTATCCCTGAAGCGGTAGGCCATCGTAGATGATGTTCCAGCCGTTTCTGCGGCTCGTTCTAAGGCTTTTTGTATACCATTCGAGGGCTTTATCAGGATCGTCGTAAAGCTGTACGGACGGATGGTTTTCTCGCGGATCGACGCGGCAGATTGCCGCACCTTCGGTTGCTGACTTTATGCAGAGAAGTGCGACCATATCGTTCTTTTGCAGCACGGCCGTTCGTACAAGAAGCTCGTCCAACCCGGCTTCGTCATCGAAGTCTTCAAATTCCTGGTCGGTATCTTCAAAATCGAAATCGGGCGGAAAATCAAATTCGTTATTCATAAGTAAACTCTTGAATTAGAAGTTACACCCTGGAGCGACAAAAGTCGAGAGTCATGAGTCGTGAGCAGCAATTCCCGCTCCTGAAGTGCGAAGATTCTCGACATCTCCGGCCTGTATGATCTTTATCAAGCCACTGCTTGTTTTTATACGCAACGCTCCGTTATCTTCCAGCCCGTCGGTCGTGCCGGTAACCGTTTCATTTTCCAGCACAACACGGACGCTTTTGCCGCTAAAATATGACGACCTCCGCCGCCATTCGCCAAGAATATTTTTCGGGCCGTTTACGTCATTTAAAATTCCATAAAAATACGAAAAAAATTTTGTAAGTGTGGCGGCGACCTCTTCGGCGTTTAACAATCTCTGTGTTTCCGATTCGATAGAAGTTGCGATCTGTTCTATTTCAGGCGGGAAGTTTGAGGATTTCAGATTTATTCCGATGCCGACGATCACGGCTAACCCTTTGGGCGTCTCAACCGTTTCCGCGAGAATTCCCGAAATCTTTTTTTCGCCGATTAGAACATCATTGACCCATTTAATGTCAGGCTTCAGATCACATTCCTGAAGTGTGTCGAAAACGGCAACGCCGGCCATCAAAGTTATCAAAGGCAGAAACCGGATCTCGATCCCTGGCCGGAGAACGACGCTGAAATACAATCCTGCATCTTTTTCGGAAATCCACGCTCGCCCTTGACGTCCGCGTCCGGCGTTCTGCTGACGCGCAATAATGCAAAGGCCTTCCTCCGCTCCGAGCCTGGCTTGATTGATCGCTTCGGTATTGGTCGAGCCGATTGTGTCAAAGCGGAGGATGTTGAAGTTCATCTGGGTTCAAAGATTCGTCGTGCTGATCATGTCAGAAAGAACCGCCTGCGGTAGCGGGCGGTTTGACCCGGAGAGACTAACGCGCTGACACATCTGTCGACTTCAACCACCCGCTATCACAGGTGGCTCTGACCCGGGCGCCAAAGCGAGTCACAATAGTAATTCTTGCTGTCGAAAAAATTCTTCGATATTTCAAAGCCGCTTTCCGAGGCGAGTGTTTCGATCATCGAAAGACTGTATTTCTGAGAAATCTCCGTAAATATCGCTTCCCATGGCTCGAATTGAAAGCTCCGGTTCAAGGCTTCGATGTAAATGCTTTGCTTTTCGTGGCTGAACAGATACGAGCGTGCCGCGCATTCTATCGGACGATACGAGGCATAATGCGAGAATTTATTCAAATCAAAATTTCCACCGAGTTCGCGGTTTATTCGCGTAAGCAGATTCAAATTAAATGCGGCGGTTACGCCGGTTGAATCGTCGTAGGCTTTGCGGATAACGTGCGGGTCTTTCTGCAGATCGAAGCCCACAAAAAGCAGATCGTTTCTGTTCATAACCGCACGTAACTGCTTGAAAAAATCGATAGTCTGCACGCGGCTGAAATTGCCGATGTTCGATCCGAGAAAAAGCAGAATTTTCCTTCTGCCCGAACCATTTTGGAGATTTTGAAGAATGCGGAAATAGTCACCGACATGCGGATGAATCGAAAGACCCGGAAACATCGCATTGAATTTTGCCGAAAGAGCGTCGCACGCTTCCTTTGAAATATCGATCGGCGAATAAGTCAGATCTGCGCCCCGATTTAGAAAATGTTCGATCAGGACAGCCGTTTTTGTGCCATCTCCGGCACCGAGCTCAATCAGGTCAAACTCACGTATGCCGTCACTAAATGCATTGAAAATCCCTTCCGTCTGGTTAGTAAAAATATCCATTTCGGCCGCTGTCAAATAATATTCCGGCAGCTGCATTATTTCGATAAAAAGCCGCGTCCCTTCGTCGTCGTAAAAATATTTGGAGGACAGGGATTTGGGAATCGAAGTCAGGCCTTTCAGGACATCTTTGGCGAAGGTGTTTGCTTTTATATCAGTAACGCCGGCAATAGCAGGTGGTTGAATTTTAGTGTGGGTGCCGTTTCGCATATCGATTGACCAGTTAAAAATCACCCGTTATAACAGGCGGTTCTGACAAAGCCTTAATCCCGTAAACTGCCACCGCAGATGCGGATGGAAAAAATTGCGATATGTCGAACGGCTGTGATTCGCCGGGGTTGCGAGCGAAGCTCCACGCAGAACCATCTGGTTGATCATGAATTTACCATTATATTCTCCGACCGCTCCGGCGGCTTTTTTGAAATTCGGGTATGGCAGATAAGCACTCTGTGTCCATTCCCACCGCTTTCCCCATTTAAATTTGCCGCTTGCCGCTTCCCACTCGAACTCGGTCGGCAGACGCATTCCTTTCCACTCGGCAAAAGCCGCCGCTTCGTAAAACGAAATGTGACAGACGGGCGCTTCCGGAGAAAGCTTTCGCATCCCGCCAAGCGTGTAATGGAACCACGAATCATCGTTTTTGTGCCAGTAAAGCGGAGCAGCGATGTTATTTTGATTCACCCAGTCCCAACCTTCAGAATGCCAGAACCGAAAATCGCTGTAACCACCGTCGGCAACGAATTCAAGATATTCACCGTTCGTAATTAGCTGTTTTCGAAGCGCAAAATCATGCAGATAAACCTTGTGCCTGCCCAACTCGTTGTCGAAGCAAAAGCCGTCTCCTGAATAACCGATTTCATAGATCCCGCCTTCGAATTCGACAAAACCGTCCACTTTAGTTTCGCACGCTTCTTCGGGCAGGAAATTATCTTTGTAAACAGGGAACAACGGATTGGTGCTCAGCGTATATTTCAGGTCGGTGAGCAAAAGTTCCTGATGCTGCTGTTCGTGATTAAGGCCTAGAGTGACGAGTTCACGGGCATCTTCAGATAAATCGCCTTTAAGAAATTCGTTCATTTTCTCATCAACATATTTTCTGTATGCAAACACATCTTTAACCGTCGGCCTGCTCAGATCACCGCGATTGTCCCGCGACGTCCGCTCCCCGATCGTGTTGTAATAGCTGTTAAAAAGAAACCCGAAATTCTCGTTGAAAATCTTGTAGCCGGGAACGAATTTTTTAAGGATCATCTCCTCGTAAAACCATGTCGTGTGGGCTATATTCCATTTTGGCGGAGAAACTTCAGCGGAAGGCTGCGGGATGTAATCCTCGATCTCCAGCGGCTCACAAAGCTCTTGAGTGTAAGCTCGGACACTTGTATATGATTGCCCGGACTCCTCGTTGAAACTCTTTTGCGGATGAATGCCTTGCATAACCTCTATTAAAGCAAAAACTCCGATAATTACAAAGAAGTCAGAACCGCCTGCGTGAGCGGGCGCTTCGTAACCGGACTCCAGAAACCCGCCCGCTCACGCAGGCGGTTCTGACGGACTGAGTTTAGCCAGTGCTTCCTTAGAAATTTCTACAAGATATGGATCGTCGCTTGTTAGATTTGCCCTAAGAACCGATATTGCTGAATCATCGCCAATTGCTCCAAGCGAAAATGCGGCCTCGCGGCGCGTATCGTCAGCCTCTGCCTTGTTTTGTAAAGTCGAAACCAAAACGCTAATCGATGCCCGGAACACCGGATATTTTTCAATCAAATTCCCGGTTATTGGCGATTCTATATTCTTAAATTTCTCAGCTAGAAAGTTTTGCGGCGTGAGCACCCTCCGTTTTCCGGTACGAATAATCTGCGCAATCTGCCCAATCGAACGCGCGGCTGAGCGACGAAGGAATTCGTCCTCTTCGCGTGGCCTTGCTTGGAGAATCGTTGTCAACGCAGGCACAGCCGAAGCGTCGCCTATCATGCCGAGGGCCACGGCAGAGGCGGTTCGCACTTCCAAAATCTTGTCTTTTTGCAATGTTTGAAGTAGGGAACTTATAGCATTTGCATTCCCGACTTTACCGAGCGCATATGCGGCCTCACGGCGGACAAACTCCGCCTTATCGCGTAAGAGCGATATCAAAACAGCCGCAGCTTCCACTTCCGGCAGAAAAATAACGGATGAAGCAGCGGTCGCCCGGACGATTTCATTGGAATCAGTCAACGCCGGAACGGCCAGACGCGAAGCTTGTTCGGTTTGAAGATTTCGTATTTGAAAAAGTGCTTCGCGTTTTTGTTCGATGCTGCCGGACGCAATTTGGCTGGATAAAGAGGCCGAAATAACAGGCCACTCATTATTATCGGGCATGCTGACGGAGTTTTGCGCAAAGAAATCGCAGGCAAAGACACTGAGAACGAAAAGTAAGATGAAAATGCGAAAAAAGCGTGTCAATACGAAAGGCGAATTGGGAAAATCCGCGTTTATCTGCGACCATCTGCGGGTAAATTTTTTCATGCCGCCGCGTGAACATTCTGACGCCGCATATATTCCCATTCGCTCACCTGCCGGGCACGCTGGTTTTCGTAAGCGTCGGAAAGCGACACGATCAACTCGTCATTTACGTTATCTTTGGATCGGGATTTTCTGGGGCGGCGTGTTTCCGTACGGTAAGATGCGGCAGCTGCCGCGTCTTTTTCACGTGAGGGCTCAATTTCGTTAACGACGTTCGTATTCATTTGGTCGACCATCTTCTTGCCTCCAATGGGCTGACAGTCAAACCCCAACTCTACGTCTCAAGTCTTAACTGCCTGCAAATTGTTTTTATTATCATCAAGCTTTTAATTCTTAAATTACTCCCTTAATAAAAAGGCTCTAGAATATTATCATATTTTTTAATGCCGCTGCAATTCAAAGTAGACAATTCCCCAAAAAAATATTAGTATCGGAATATGATCTTCGGTTGCTGCAGCCTCGCCCTTATTTAGCCACTCGTCAATGCTTTGACGACGTGGCGAACCTTTGTAAATACTATATAAGAATTACGATGATTAAGGTTTAGTGGATAGAACTTCCTTTATTCGCTAAACTTACGTTTCTAAAAAGGCTCCGATGCACTTTGGACATTGGACTTTAGACTTTTGACTCAAGGATTTATGGACGAGAAATATTTTGCAAAAAAGATCGAGGCCAAATGGCAGGCGAAATGGGCGTCGGGCGGCACATTTGAGACTGAAATCGACGACGGCAAACCTAAATTTTACCAGCTCGAGATGCTGCCGTATCCTTCCGGCAATCTGCATATGGGGCATGTCCGGAATTATTCCGCCGGCGATGCGGTCGCGTGGTATAAGCGATTGAAAGGCTTTAATGTTTTGCACCCGATCGGCTGGGATTCATTCGGCCAGCCCGCGGAAGACGCGGCGATCAAACGCGGTGTAAATCCGTTTTCCTGGACCGAAGACAATATAAAAGCTATGCGCGGCCAGCTGGAACGCCTCGGAATCAGCTATGACTGGCGGCGGCAAATGGCTGCTCGCCGCCCCGAATATTACAAATTCGACCAGTGGTTTTTCCTGAAAATGTATGAGATGGGCCTGGCGTACAAGCGTCTAACACAGGTCAACTGGTGCGAGACGGACCAGGCAACGCTGTCGAATGAACAGGCAAGCGGCGGCCTGTGCTGGAGGTGCGGAAATCCTGTTACCAAAAAAGATCTGGAACAGTGGTTTCTGAAAACGACTGCGTATGCTGACGCTCTGCTGGACGATATGATTGAGGTGGAATCGGACTGGCCTGCAAATGTTATCAAGCGGCAGCGCGATTGGATCGGACGCT
>JACDAY010000044.1 GCA_013695195.1 Blastocatellia bacterium
TTTTGACCGAAATTTTCATTGGGAGAAACACTTTTGAGCGTCTTAGTCGATAAAAACACACGCCTTATCGTGCAGGGCATTACCGGCAAGGAAGGTACATTTCACACGCAGCAGATGATCGAATACGGCACCAACATTGTCGGCGGTGTAACGCCGGGAAAAGGCGGCTCGACGCACGAAAATGTGCCGGTATTTAACACCGTTGCCGACGCTGTGAAGCAGACTGGAGCAAACGCCTCGGTGATTTACGTGCCCCCGGCATTTGCGGCTGATGCAATAATGGAGGCTGCGGACGCGGATATTCCCCTTGTTGTTTGTATTACGGAAGGAATTCCTGTTGCGGATATGATCAAGGCCAGGGAATATCTTCGCGATAAAAAAACACGCTTAATCGGACCAAATTGCCCGGGAATTATCTCGCCGGGAAAATGCAAGATCGGCATAATGCCTGGGCATATTCACAAGGAAGGACGTATCGGCGTCGTATCACGTTCGGGGACTTTGACATATGAAGCCGTCGGGCAATTGACCGCTCTTGGCCTTGGCCAATCGACCGCTATCGGAATCGGCGGCGATCCTATTATCGGCACGAATCACACAGATGCATTAAGATTATTTCAGGAAGATGATGAAACCGACGCGATTGTTATGATCGGCGAGATCGGCGGCACGGCCGAAGAAGACGCCGCGGCCTATGCAAAAGATAATGTAACGAAACCGATCGTCGCATTCATCGCCGGGCAGACGGCGCCGCCGGGGCGGAGAATGGGACACGCCGGTGCAATCATCTCCGGCGGCAAAGGCACCGCGGCGGAAAAAATGAAGGCTTTAACAAAAGCGGGAATTCGGGTGGTGGAATCGCCGGCGGATATTGGAAAGGCGGTGAAGGAAGCTCTGGAAGTGGCGGCAAGTGTCTAAAATGTCTTTAGAAAGCAGACGTATGGACAAGACAAGATTTCGATTAAAATCGATGGAAGAAGCTATGGGGAAAATTGTAGTTGACGTCACCGTTTCTACCCTTTCTGAAGATGGAAGGATTGTCGCATTCGACGCATTTGTCGATACGGGAGCAACTTTTCTAACTTTGCCGAGCGCTTGGAAATTGAAACTAGGAGATATAGAGGTTCTGGAGCAAGTCGAATTGGAATTGGCCTCCGGAGAGATCGTCGAGGGTGAGATATGCGGTCCGGTGAAGATTAAAATTGGGGATTTTCGTCAGATCGCCGGTGAGGTCTTGTTTATAGAAATGGACGCGGGCGCAGATGGAAAATATGAGCCATTGATTGGATACCTACCACTGGAAGCGATTCCGGCAGGCGTCGATATGCTGAACCATCGCCTGTTCAAAGTGAAGGCAATGTTGAAATGAATTCTTGACGATTTTGCGTTAGCCTTGTGAACAAGGTTGAAGGTACGGATTAAAAGTCAAAAATGGGATTCTATTAATTGGTATGAGAGTGGTTCTAGTTCTGTCTTTACTAAGGGAAAAATATTTAATAATGAGTACACTAACATTTGGAATAATAAAGCCGGACGCGGTTCGTGCCGGGAAAAAAGGGGCGATTATTCAGAAAATTTCTGATGCGGGTTTTGAGATCCGCGGGATGAAATTGATTCACCAGACGCAAAAACAGGCCGAGGGTTTTTATGCGGTTCATGCGGAGCGGCCATTTTTTGGGGAGTTGACGGAATTTATATCGAGCGGGCCGTGCGTCGTTTTGGCATTGGAAAAAGAAAACGCGGTGAAAGCGTGGCGTGATCTGATGGGCGCGACGAATCCGGCGGAGGCCGCGGAGGGCACGCTTCGGAAAGAGTTCGCGGCGTCGATTGGCGAGAATGCCGTTCACGGCTCGGATTCCGACGAGAACGCAGCCGTCGAGATAGCTTATTTCTTTAGCAAACTTGAATTAGTTTAGAGTTAAGGTTATAAAAGTTCAGAGTTACATAACGCCCGCGCATTGCAGAAGTAAAACGGAGAGACAACCACCTCGTCTGCCGAAACGGCAGCCACCTCTCCTTTGACTAGGAGTGGAGTTTTTGTAAAAAACTATGAAAAGATGCCCGACTTGCGAGAAAACGTTTGACGATTCAATGCGGTTTTGCCAATCGGACGGGACGCCGCTTGTGGAAGACGAGGCTCCGCTTGATCCATACAAGACGATGATGGCGCGGCCCGGAGACTTTGCTGAGGCCGCCGCACCATCCGACTCTCAAAATAAGGAGGACGAGGAATTGCTGCAACTCCCGGCGGAACAATCCGATCCCTTATATAGATATACTTCCGAAGGCGAAAGAAGGCAGGGAATCGAATCTCGCGAGTCGGACAAAGATCAGGTCATAGACCTTCCGCCGCTCGCCCCGGAACCGCCGAAATTTAATGAGCCGAGTTTGATCCCGCCTTCGTTCAGCGATATTTCTCCGCCTCCGCTTGCGAAAGAAGACTCCGGGGGAAAATCACCGTTTAATTCCTCCCCGCCGCCCTCGCCTTTTGAAATGACGACGCCGCCGGTGCCATCGCCGTTTAGTAAATCGAAACAGGAGACATATGAAGCGCCTGCGTCCAACTTTCCTCAATACGCGGGACCGGAAACGGCAGACAATGCCGCGTCATTTATTCCTTTTGACCAGCCGTCGGCCACAGGGCTGCCTGCTCCGCAAACGAATTGGCAAAATAGGGATGTTACAGGACAGAATAAGCCTTTTCAAACACCAAAGGGCGCTGCGGAAGGAGAGAATCAGACTTTGGCGATAGTTTCACTCATTCTGGGAATCGTCAGCATTGTATTCTGCCAGGTCACAGGGCCAGTCGCAATTGTTACAGGGTTTATGGCCCGCAGGAAAGCTGAGGAAAACCCATCAGAATACGGCGGGGCAGGTTTAGGGCTCGCGGGTATTATTACGGGTGCAATAGGCACGTTATTATTGGTATTGTTGATTCTTTATCTGATTTTTTTCTTTGGAGCTATCGGGGCCTCGTTTCTTGGGAGCTAGAATAAGTTTTCATGTCAATAATTACGGAAGTTATTCAATCGACGGTGGGCATATTGAAAGGGATGAGGCGGACGCTCGCCGAAATCCCTCGTGAAAAATGGACTGTGCAGTATCCCGACGTTCCAATAACGGTACAGCCGCGCTACCGCGGGCAGCACCTTTTGCACGTCGACGAAATGGGCAAGGAAAAGTGCGTCGCATGTTACCTGTGTGCGGCCGCCTGCCCTTCAGACTGCATATACATTGTAGCCGAAACCGACCCGCGTCCGTATGAAGAACGCATCGGGCGGGATGAACGATATGCGAAGGTTTATAATATAGATTACGGCCGCTGTATATTTTGCGGCTTTTGCGTCGAAGCATGCCCGAAGGACGCCATCACGCACGGTTATAACTTCGAGCTCTCTGTTTACAACCGCGCCGATCTGCTAAAGACAAAAGAAGATCTTTTGATCACAAGCCAGAAACAATCAAAAAATTACCGCGTCGCGTTGTCCAGCGAAGATGTCGATTCGGAATACAAAGAAGTTTAATTCGCAGTAGGCTGTGGCAGTAAAGCTGTAATTAAAACTCCTTGGCCTACACTGTAAATGGACACAACAGACCTGCCGCCAACTCAAAAAGGAAGACATTACGAGCTTCGAGCGCAGGGCCTGCGGGAATTCGCGGGTTTGCGGCGCGACGACCAGCGTCTTGATCCATTTAAGCTGGCAAAGTATGCGAAATTACTCGTCGTTTCGTTCGACCTAATAGAAGCGTCTTTGACTGAAGAAACGCGAAAACAGCTTCTCGGCGACGGCAAGGAAAAATGGTCCGGCGGAGCATCTTCCCACCGTTTGCCTGACGGCAGCAAGTTGATAATTCTTAATCCCACTCACGGAAAAAATCGGCATAATGCTACACTGATGGAAGAAATTTCCCACGTTTTTCTGGGCCATAAGCCGAGCCGTCTCGCGATCGAGAATCGCAAAAAGGGCGAAGACGTTATTGCTCGCGATTATAATGCTGCGATTGAGGAAGAAGCTTATGCAACCGGAGCGGCGGCTCTCGTTCCCTACCGAGGACTAAAGCAGTTTGTCGAACACGGAAAGACTTCGGCGGAGATTGCACGACATTTTAATGTAAGCCGGGCGCTCGTTGAATACCGCATTAAAGTTTCGAGGCTTTGGGACGCGTACAAGGAAAACATATTTCAGCGGTCCGATTAAGTCAGAAGCGGTAGCGACCGGCACCACATTACCCAATCGCTACCGCTCCCTGTTCTGAAAGGAAAAGCCAACTATATTCTTAATGAATGATCCTGCTTTAAATCAGACATCACTACCCGATCAAGAACTTTCAACCGTTGACAAATTGCGGCTTCTGCTCGATATTACCAAAACGATAAGCCGGTCGCTCGACCTGGAAGAAGTTCTAAACCTTGTTATGGACACGCTCGGCTCGGTACTGCCATATGATGCGGCAGGGATCTACCTGATAGAGCAGACGGCCGAGGATGGAGATCCGTATATTTTCAAATCCAAAGTTATTCGAGGTTATGAAATCAGCTTCGAGTTGATCGAGCCGCGGCTGAAGCTTGGCGAGGGTTTTTTGGGCCGTGTAGCGGAGAGCGGGCAGGCGATTATTTCGCACGATGTGAGCGAGGATCCGCGTTATTTTGCCGCAAGGTCGAGGACGCGATCCGAAATGATCGCCCCGATCGTATCAAATGGCGAGGTGATCGGTGTATTCGATCTCGAAAGCGACCGTTTGAACGCCTATGATGAAGACGATCTGTCTGTGCTGCAGCTTCTAACATCACAGGTCGCGATAATTATCGAAAAGGTGCAGCTTCACGACCAACTTGTCGAGAAAAAAAGAATGCAGGCTCAGCTCGAGATCGCCCGACAGGTGCAGCTCGAGCTTCTGCCGGACAGTGATCCGCAGATTGAGAATTTCGACGTCAGCGCGTATATTTTTCCTACGGAAGAAGTTTCCGGCGATTATTACGACTGGGTAAGAATTTTTGAAGATCAAATCGGAATAGTAGTTGCCGATGCGGTCGGCAAAGGCATTCCGGCTGCGCTGCTGATGTCGTTTTTGCGAGCGTCATTACGAGCCGGCGTGCAGATCGGTTACGCTCCGCATATCGCGATGTCGAAAGTCAGTAATTTGCTGCGCGATTCTATTGAAGACAACCAATTTATCACAGCGATTTACGGTATTCTGGACACGACCAACAGAACATTCGTTTATTCCAACGCCGGACATAATCCGCCGCTGCTTATCAAGCCCGACGGTGAATACCGGTTCGTCGAATACGGCGACACGCCGCTTGGAATGTTTTTCGACGCACATTATCATCAGCATTTTATAAGATTCGAGCAGGGACAGACGATGGTCATATACACCGACGGCATTACTGAAGCGGCAAAGGAAAACGGCGAGGAATACGGTACCGAACGTTTTGCTAAAAGAGTTTTGGAATGTATTGAACTTCCCGCAAAGCAGATGATCGATCATATCCGAAAAGGTGTTGCGGATTTTACCGAGCGAAAGTTCCTGGATGACGACGGAACGCTTTTTATCGTAAAGGCCGTTTGAAGGGATTAAGGATGACGGATGAAAAAGAAACTGAAATCAATTAATCAAACGTGGTCGGATTTGCGATGAAGACTCACCGAATATGCGCTCCGGATAGTTCGACTTTACCCTTCATCACACAAAAAGAACGCGGAAGCGTTCAATTGCTTGAATCATCTTCCGCGTCCTTCAGTTGAACTTAAAATGTTTTTGCTGGGAAACACTCTCCAATAACGTCGCATTTCCGCATCGGATCAGTGAGCTTTTATTGACATGTGCATAGTATCGCCGCCCGGAACGACCGGCGTCCGGTAATCGCCGTAATTGATCTTTTCGTTGTCAGTAGAAAACGCGTAGATATCAAAACCGTAAGCGTCTAAAAAATCCGTCAACTCGGCTGATCGGTCGAGATAAAGCGTTTTAGTAAACCCCAGCTCGGCTCTTATCTCGAGAAGACGCTCAACGACTTCAAGCGGTGCAAAGCATTGTGTCGGGTCTTTGAATGTGGCCATATTGTAACCTTAGCGATCGTCGGCCCAAGCATTTACTTGGTGCACGTACTTATGATTACGGCGGCCATTTAAAGGTTGTTCGGATTTTTTTTATATATGCCGGCAGGATGGTTCATTAATATTGACGAATATAATTGATATTCCAACTGAAACAAACTATCATTAGACATACACTTCCCAAAAGGAGCTAATATGAAAATAAATCTTTCGCATATTTCTGCAGTTTGCCTTGCGGTTATGGCGCTGGCATTTAGTACCTCCGCACAAAATGAAACGATCGCTGCCGCAGCAGGGGATAAATTTGTTATCTCTGCAAAAGCCGGCGGCGTCAATTTTGTGGAAGGGACGGTTAGTGTCGTTCGGACATACGGCAAGAGCGGCTACTTGTTGAAGGGGGACAGGCTCCAGATAGGCGACCGCGTTTCTACCGGAACCGACGGCAAGGCCGAAATTTTGTTAAATCCGGGTTCGTATCTTCGACTCGGCGGAAATTCGGAATTTGAGTTTAAGACGACTTCGCTCGACGATTTGCAGCTTCGTCTGAATGCAGGCAGCGCAATGCTCGAGGTTTTTGCCGATGACGAATTCGCTGTAAATATTTTAACTCCTAAAACTAAATTCAATCTCGTTGATTCTGGTATATACCGCGTTGACGTATCTAATATCGGGGACGGAAAGATAGCCGTTTGGAAAGGCCGTGCAACAATAGGTGATTTGCCGGATGCCGTAGTTAAAGGCGGAAGGGAAGGCTCACTCGCCGGCAGCGGTGCTGCGATCGCTAAATTCGACCGCGACGAGAAAGACGGGTTGGAATTGTGGAGCAAGGCGAGGGCTAAGGAACTTGCAAAAATCAGCAATAAGCTTAAAAGCGACAATTTGCGCCCGTCCCTAATGAATTCGTATATTGAAAGGCGATGGAATATGTACAATTCCTTCGGACTTTGGGTTTATGATCCGTTCTGGCGGGTTAATTGCTTTCTGCCGTTCGGCCAATCATGGTATTCGCCTTACGGCTACGGATTCGGGCAAAGTATCTGGAATTACAATTTGCCTGTGAGATTTTATCAGCCTATGTACACCAAAAGAGACACTAACGGAAATTCCCGTATTTCCGAAGTTCCGCCTTTTATCAAAATGCAGCCGGACAGAGGACGCGGAAGGGTGGGCAGCGATCCTGTTTCGCCGTCGCAACCGTCACCTACTTTCTCGCCAATGATAAGCATGCCGTCAAAAAGCGCTCCCTCGTCGAATAAAAGATCTCCTGGAAATTAGGCAGTCATTTTATTATTTAAAAGCGGAAAAGCAGGTGGCTTTCCGCTTTTTTTTATTTTAAAAGCTGCAAAATAGTCGCGGACGGTTCAGTTGAAAAAACCGTTTTCGGAAGGTACGGCTCGAATATGAGAAGCATCGATTGAAAGCCGTTGAAGATCGTATGTAAGATCACGCAAGGCAGCAGGTTATTCGTGCGTACCCTCACCAAAGTCAATATGAGACTAAGCAGCGTCAGTAAAAAAATAGTCGAAAAACTCGGATAATATTGCGGTACGTGAACGACGGCGAAAAGTAACGTTACAATAATGACAGCGATAGGTATTCCGAGCGTGCGCTGAATGGCCGAGTACAAAACGCCGCGATAAACTACTTCTTCGACAAGCGGTGCCGTAAACGTGGCCATAAACGCCACAATAAATACGGCAGACCTGGAGCTTCTCAACATGCGGATCAGATCATTTTCCTGCTCGGGAAAATAATTTCCGACGAGGGCAGCCAACGCAAAAAATACAAACAGTATCGCGATGTAATGCCACCAGGCCATTCCGCCTGATCTCCAGCCCAGCGTTTGCCGAAACGAAAAAGTACGCATTCTTGTTATGACCAGCCAGGCTATTAAAATTGTAAAAATGTGTGCAGGCATTATTCCGATGATCTGCAAAAATACCGCTGTCGGATCGGATTTTATGAATTCGACGAGCTGCGCATTATCCGCAACATGTCCGCGGAGCGTCAAAAGGTACGGCAGTAAAAAAATACTCGGAATTATCACGATGGCTAAGACGCTGAATACCCAAACTCCTACGGCCATCCAGATGTTCCACGGCGGATCGTTTGGGGTCGAATGAATCTGTTTTTTATCGGTCGGCTGCGGTGTCGAAATTGCGTCACCGTCGAATTGGTTTGTTTCTTCCACGTTAGAAAGTTTAGCGAAAAGCGCGGCGAGTTCCAAGTTTCGGGTTTTTGGTCTTGATACTTGGATAAAATCGATATAACCTAGAATCCCGTGGAACAACACGGCACAAATCCCCAACAAAATGTGATTGTAATAATACCCGCACGGTATGGATCTGTCCGCCTTCCGGGGAAATTGTTGTTGCCGATCGGCGGTAAACCTTTGATTCTGCACACGTTGCAACAAGCTAAAAAAGCCCGTAACGTTTCTCGGGTGATTGTGGCAACCGATGATATTAGGGTTTTAGACACGGTTTCACAAAGCGGAAACGAGGCCGTGATGACATCCGCCGATCATAAATCGGGCAGCGACCGACTAGCCGAAGTCGCGGAAAATCTCCCGGAAAATTCGATAATCGTAAATCTCCAGGGTGACGAGCCGCTAATCTCGCCGACGACTATTGAAAAGGCGGTATATAGACTTTTAAGCGATGACGCGGCCGAAATTTCAACTACGTGTGAAAAAATCGAGAGCATCGATGACATCTTAAGCCCGAACGTCGTAAAGGTAACGGTTGACGCCCACGGAAATGCCCTCTATTTTTCGCGTTCACCGATTCCTTTTTTACGCGACGCAGTTAATAAATACGGCAGTTTAGAAAATGCTCTTTTAAGCGACAGCAGCCTGGTGTCGATTTTTCGGAAGCATACCGGTTTATATGTTTACCGCCGTGAATTTCTTTTGAAATTTGCCAAAATGGAACAGACTGCGCTTGAAAAGACGGAAATGCTCGAACAGCTGAGGGCTCTTGAAAACGGCGCGGGGATAAAGGTTGTTGAAGTTTCGGAAAACTCGATCGGAGTTGATACAGCGGAAGATTTTGAACGTGTCAAAAACATTCTTGATTGTCGAAACATTATATATCGGGAAGCCGCAGCCGCAGATATACCGCAGATTGCGAAAGTTCACGT
>JACDAY010000050.1 GCA_013695195.1 Blastocatellia bacterium
ATGCAAGCCTCGACCTTCCCTGCGTTCGTTCCTATTTTGGAGCTAGTTGACTTTCCGTGATGTCAAAGTTGTACCTTCTTGAATAATTAAAAAAGCAAGCGCCGTGCCAAAAAATAACTTTTTGTAATGCAAGCAAATAATAAAAAAACTTTGGGGTAGAGTCTTATTTAGCAAAATTTAACTGAGTGATTTTAATACATAAATCAAATCGCAGTGCTTGATGTGTCCGTTTTTCATTCATTGTGGATGAGATCCGTGTGTGTTCTAATTTTCAAGGTAATGAAACTCAGCGAACAGGAATTTGAGAAGTTATGCAGCGGTATATATTCCGACCGCGAATCAATACTCAATCACAATCCAATAGGAACCCGCGAAGAAATTTTGTTGTGGATGTTGATGAGCTGCCTCATTTGCTATTTGAGTTTGGAGGAGATAGAAATTCCATGCTTTACCGGAATTCCTGACACAGCGACCTATAGAAATGCAATTTTGTTTATTCTTCGAGAAAGAAAATTTCCGGACTTTGACGCGGAAATATATTTAGATAAACTTTTGGAACAATGATAATCAAGCAATTTGTCCTTTCGCCTTTCCAACAAAACACGCGGGTGGCCGCATGCGAAGAAACCGGTAAGGCGATCTGTATCGACCCCGGGGAAGAATCAACGGAGTTAGTCGATTATATTCGGGATAACACATTTGAACTGCAGGCGATAACTCTCACGCATGGACATCTCGACCATGTCGGCGGTGTTACCTTTTTGCACACTGCCTTTCCCGATGCCGAAATAATCCTGCACAAGGATGACGAGGTCCTATACTATGGACTGCCGCAGCAGCCGCTGTTTATGGGCATTCAGCCGCATCAAATGAAAGCGCTCGGATTCGACTTCACGACACCGCCGAAATTATCAAGAAACTGGATAAACGGTGAGATATATGCTCTCGGCAATCTGCGATTTAAGATTTTGCACTGCCCTGGGCACACTCCGGGACACGTTATTCTGGCGGAGGAAAAAGAGCGTAAGGTTTTCGTCGGCGACTGTCTTTTCGAAAGCTCTATCGGCCGCACGGATCTGCCGGGCGGCAGTTTAGAGCAATTGATGCGTTCCATCAACGAAAACATACTTTCTCTGGGCGATGATTTTATGGTCTATTCCGGCCACGGTTGCGAGACGACCGTCGGCCGCGAAAGGGCGGTGAATCCGTTTCTTAACGGCTCGTATCAAAGTGAGCGCGGCAGTTTCCTTTAGACGCTATTCGATCTGATATACTTTTACTACCTCTTTAAATTCCACTCAGGAGACAATAGAATGCGGATAATTTTCTCTTTAATTTCTTTGCTGTCCTTTTGTATAACAACCGCTTTGGCTCACGGCGATAACCGACATTTTGCAAACAAACAGGATGTGCAGGTTAAGACTACAAAGGTAAACGGAAATGTCTATATGCTGCAGGGACGCGGCGGCAACGTCGGAGCGCTGGTCGGCATGGAAGGCATACTAATCGTCGACGACGATTACAAAGCCGTCGGCGAAAAACTCGCGGCCGCGCTAAAGGAGCTCGGATCTGCCACGCCCCGATATATTTTTAACACGCACTGGCACGCCGACCATGCCGAGGGAAACGAATTCTTTGGCGGGAGTTCTACTATCGTCGCCCACACAAACGTCCGCAAAAGGATTTCCCAGGTGAATACGTTATTTGGCAATCAGATACCACCAGCTCCCGTGGTCGCATGGCCCGTCGTAACTTATACCGAGAGCATGTCGATTTACATAAATGGCGAAGAGGTCCGTGCGGTTCATTATCCGAAAGGCCATACGGACGGCGATACGGTGGTATTCTTTGTTAAATCAAACGTCGTGCATCTGGGCGACCACTTTTTTGCCGGACGATTCCCGTTTGTCGATCTAGACAACGGAGGCAGTGTGCAGGGTTTGATCAACAATATCTCTGCTCTGATGAAGCAAATTCCAGCCGACGCAAAGCTAATCCCGGGCCACGGCCCGGTTTCCACAATAGATGATCTCAGAAAATATCATCAGACGCTTTCGGAAACTGCCCGAATCGTACAGGACGCAATGAAGAAAAGGAAATCTCTTGAAGATATAAAGAAAACCGGTTTTCCGGAAAAGTACAAGGAATGGGGCACGGGCTTTATCAAACCCGATGCGTGGATCGAGACCATATACAAAAGCTATTCGATTAAATAAACTGATTGTTCACATTCTGAATTTAACTCCGTTAGGGGCGTGACGACGTTTGTAGCCGTTTGCGAGTAAAAATAGAATTGAGTTCCGCTAGGAACGGCCTGATCTCCGGCCGTTCCTAGCGGAACTTTTGATGAAAAATGTACGACCATGTATTAATAATATTCTGAAATCAATAGCTATGCGACAGTAATTTCCTTCGTTAAATAAACGTCCTGAATCGCGTTCAATAGGTCGACACCCTCGGCCATTGGGCGTTGAAACGCTTTCCGGCCGGAGATCAGGCCGGTTCCGCCGCCGCGTTTGTTGATGACGGCCGTGCGGACCGCATCTGCCAGATCGCTTTCTCCCTTGGATTCGCCGCCCGAATTTATTAAACCGCATCGTCCCATATAGCAGTTCGCCACCTGATACCGCACAAGATCGATCGGGTTATCGCTCGTCAATTCTGAATATATTTTCGGGTTTGTCTTGCCGTAGCTGCTCTCGATATTGAGGGCATTGTAACCGCCGTTATTGGTCGGCAATTTCTGTTTTATAATATCGGCTTGAATGGTAACGCCAAGGTGGTTTGCCTGTCCGGTCAAATCCGCCGAGGCGTGATAATCGACATCTTTTGTTTTGAATTGCGGGTTTCGAAGATAGCACCAAAGAATTGTCGCCATTCCGATCTCGTGCGCATAAGCGAATGCTTCGGCGATTTCCGTTAGCTGGCGGGTCGATTCATCCGAACCGAAATAAACGGTCGCTCCGACTGCGACCGCGCCCATATCGCGGCATTGGTCGATATTGCCGAACATCACCTGATCGAATTTGTTTGGATATGTGAGAAGCTCATTGTGATTGATTTTTACGATAAACGGTATTTTGTGGGCGTATTTTCTTGCCACAGTTCCCAACGCTCCGTACGTCGAAGCAACTGCGTTGCAGCCGCCTTCGATCGCCAGCTTAACGATATTTCCCGGGTCAAAGTACTGCGGATTCGGCGCAAAGCTCGCACCGGCAGAATGCTCGATTCCCTGATCGACCGGCAAAATGGAAAGATAGCCGGTGCCGCGCAAACGCCCGTTGTCCTTCAGCGTCTGTAGACTGCGAAGCACGCTCGGGTTTCGGTCCGAATCCATCCACACCCTGTCGATAAAATCGCCGCCGGGCAGATGCAGGTTTTCTTTTGGAATTGTTTTTGATTTGTGGTTTAAAAGCGTGTCGGCGTCAGCGCCCAAAAACTCCTGGATTTTACTGTAATCGACGGACATCGGTTCTCTCCTGTCTGAAATAATGCTTAATAATTTGCGGAATTATAACATGACTGACGAGCAGCCTCCCGTAGTGCTTGTGAGAAAATAGCCCGCAGTAAAACGAATTGATTTACCTGTTCTTCTCAGTTTTGATCAAAGAGCTTGAGCAATGCTTTTTCTTCAGGCTCATAATCGGTTTCGATGCGGGTTATCCGGCGAGCTTTGCGGGTCCGGAATTCGTCCAAAGTGATTCCCGCTTCGTACTTTTTCAAAATTGTCGGATGAACGTATGAAGCCCGGCAGACAGTAGGCGTGTTTCCAAGCTGCTCAGCTACTTTTTTGACCGCCTTGCAAATATTTTTCTTCAATTGGTTTTCGTCTTCAGGCTTTCCGATCTCGGCCAGCTCGATGGCGGCAAGAAGCGTACCGCCCCATGTGCGAAAATCCTTCGATGAAAACTCCGGCGCTGTAGCGGTTTTTAAATAATCGTTTAAATCACCGGGTTTTATCGCTCTGGGCTTTCCTTCCTCATCTAGATAATGAAAAAGCTTGCGCTTCGGGCCGAGCTCTTTCAGATCCTTCATTAACGACGCAAGTTCCTGATCGACCATGATTTTCCGGTGCTTGATGTGGCTTTTGCCAACGAAATTAAATACAAGCTCGCCTTTTCTTCCGAACTCGAGATGCCTGTTTTGCAGCGTCGTTATGCCGAAGGTTTTATAATGCCGGGCGCTTTTGTCAGTCCCGACTCTCATATAAAGAGAATTTATCAACCGCATCATCACGGCCAGAACCTTTTCGCGTGGAAAACCGTCGAGCGCAATATGCTCGTTTGTAACCTTTCGCAATTGCGGAAGATATTTGCCGAAGCTTTCTATCTTGGTAAATTTCTTTTTCTGCTGCTTTTCGGAGTATTTTGTGTGATAACGATATTGAATACGGCCTGTCGTATCCATTCCGACTACCTGAACACGGCTTCCTGCCGATGGCGCGATCCGCACATGCCGCCACGCCGGCGGAACAACCAACAGCTTTATTCTTTCGAGGTGTTCCGCATCGGTGATCGCTTTCCCGTTCGCATCGACATACTTGAATCCCCTGGATTTTGCCCCTACTCTCTTCCACCATTTCGAGCGTTTACCTTTTTCGAGAATCTCGCGTGCTTTTGTAGTGTCAAAAATTGGTTGTTTTCCCGTCATTTTTTAAAATCCCATTGTTCGTCTCAATTAGAGTATAACTTTTATCGAAATGATAGATCAGGAAGTGGTATTAAAACAAGCAAGACCGGATAGGCTGGGTTCTGTTGAAAAAAGAAAATTTTAATCCTAAGTTCCATTAGGAACGACCTGTTTGTAGTTAAAAATTAATAAACAAATAAAGTTCCGGAGGTAGGCAGAAAATATGCCTGCCTCCGGAACTCATTTCAATTACTGATCGGCCAGCTACAAACAGAACGCTCCTAAGGAGCTAATATCCCTATCTAAAAGAGAATCCCGCGTCTACTGCGTAATAGGATTACCTTCGGTATCAAGCAAAGCTATCGGATATCCTAACTCTTTAAGTCCCGGCTCAATAGTCGTTTTATCACCCACAATTAAAATAGCCATTTTATCGGGCGTTATGTATTTATCCGCCACACGGTCGACGTCAGCGAGCGTAACGGCGCTTATGTTGCGTGCGTACTCGCTAAAATAAGAATCCGGCAAACCATATGTAATTAAAGCCGAAAACTGGTTGGCAATTTGTCCGTTGGTTTCAAAGCCGCCCGGAAGGCTGCGGATCAGACTTTGCTTATTGATCTCGAATTCAGATTGTGAGATCGGAATCTCACCGCGTATGCCGTTGAGCTCTTTAATAAACTCGACAACCGATTCTTTGGTATAAGCAGTCTGCACGCCGGCGGATGCAGTGAAAGGCCCGGCACCGCGGCGAAACGCAAAATTGCTGTACGCTCCATATGTGTAACCCTTGTCTTCACGCAGGTTCATAAACAGACGCGCCGATCCGCCGCCGCCAAGAATCGAATTCATTACCTGAAGCGCGTAATAATCGGGATTATCGCGCGGAACCCCTACCTGCCCGATCATTATCACCGACTGTGCTGCGTTCGGCTTGTCTATCAGATAAATTCCGGGCCGGCTGAAGGCTGCGATCTCCGGAAACGTGGCCGACGGAACATCCGACGATTTCCAGTTTGCAAAAGCCTTTTCAAGTTTCGGCTTGAGCACGCTCATATTCGTATCGCCGACCACGACCAAAACTCCGTTATTCGGGCGGTAAAAAGTTTGATAAAACTTTTCGACATCTGATTGTTTGATCGATTCAACGGAAGCTTTGTCGCCGCCCAATGAATTTCCGTAAGGGTGATTTCTGCCGTAAAGCAAGGCATTGTATGCATTGCCGGCGACTGCGTTCGCGTTGTCCCTGCGCTGCTGCAGCGAGATCAAAGTGCGGCGGCGCAGGTTGTCGAACTCTTTGTCGGGGAAGGTCGGATTAACAAGCACGTCCGAATAAATATCCAGCGCTTTGTCCAGATTCTTTGTCAGCGTCTGCATCGAAACAT
This sequence comes from Blastocatellia bacterium, assembly GCA_013695195.1. Taxonomy (GTDB): domain Bacteria; phylum Acidobacteriota; class Blastocatellia; order Pyrinomonadales; family Pyrinomonadaceae; genus OLB17. The sequence goes on from JACDAY010000050.1 coordinate 6,015, forward strand.
TTGCTGAATCCCAGCTCGACCCGAGTCCCAGCGTTGCGCCGATGTCTGCCAACTGATTGGACACGTCAATTGCCGAGCGTGTTTTCGTGCCGCTGTTTAGAAGCCCGGACGTGAACGATGCCACGCCCGATTTCCCACTCGGGTCAACCGTTCCGCCCGATTTGAAGATCATATTCATCGAAACTATCGGAAGCTCCGCCCGGCGCACCAGCCAGACTTCCAGGCCATTGGACAGCGTTTGTTTTTCAATCGATGGCAAAACGAATTTCGATTCAGCTTTGGCTTTTGGAAGATTCCTCGAATAATCGGTTGTGGCTTTTTTCTGCCCGGCTTTGCTTGTCGACGTGTTTGCCGCCGCGCTCATTTGCGACGCTGTCTTTTCTTTTCGCGGCACAAAATTCATCACCAAATGGTTAGCGTTCAGATAAACATTCGCAACCCGTTGGACGTCTGCCGGCGTAACTTTGCGATATTCGTCCAGTTCCTTTTGGAAATTGTCGGGCTTATTGAAGAATGTCGCATTTCGGTTCATCTGATCGGCTTTACCGTTGACAGTCTGCAAACCGAAGATCGCCTGTGATTCGAGACGGCTGATAGCTCGTGAAACTTCGTCGACGGTTGGCGGCTCTTTCTTGATCCGCTCGATCTCGATATTTATTTCCTGTTCGATCTCGTTAAGAGTTTTTTGCGGCCGGGCGGTTGCCGTAATTTGAAAGGCACCGGAAATTTCTCTCGTCGGATGCGAAGCAAAAATATCCTGGGCGATCTGTTTGTCATAGACGAGCTTGCTTTGCAGGCGCGAGCCGCGCCCGTTTGAAAGAATGGAGCTTAAAATATCGAGCGCGGCTTCATCCTTGTTGCCGAGCGGAACCGTGAGCCAGGTCAGATAAAGACGCGGCAGCTGTACGGAATCTTCAAACTCTCTGCGGATCACACCGTTGATTTTTGGAACAGGCGGATTCGGACGGCTTATGGCCGCTCCTTTCACGATCGGTCCAAAATATTTTTGCACCCAGGCTTCCGTCTGTTTCGGATTAAAATCTCCCGCAATAACGAGCGTGGCATTGTTCGGCGCATAATACTGCCGGAAAAATCCTTTGACGTCCTCCATCGAGGCGGCGGTTAGATCGTCAAGCGAGCCGATTGTCGTCCAATTGTACGGATGGTTTTTCGGATAGATCAGATCGGCAATTTTTTCGGACGCAGTTCCGTAAGGCTGATTATCATAATTCTGGCGGCGTTCGTTCTTTACGACATCGCGCTGGTTATCAAGCTTCTCCTGCGTCATCGCCTCGAGCAGATTTCCCATGCGGTCGGCTTCGAGAAATAAAGCCGTTTCCAATACATTGGACGGAACCACCTCGTAATAATTCGTCCGGTCGCCATTGGTCGAGCCGTTCAGCGTACTAGCGCCCAGCTCATCGACAACCTTCAGATAATCGCTGTTGTAATTCTTCGAGCCTTGAAACATCAGATGCTCGAAAAGATGAGCAAACCCGGTCTTACCGGCAACTTCATTTTTTGAGCCGACGTGATACCACACGTTGACAGCAACTATAGGCGTCGAATGATCCTCGTGCATTATGACCCGCAGGCCGTTCCTGAGCCGATATTCTTTATAATTAATAGCCGGCAGCTTGTCGCTGCTCTGAGCGAATACGCTTGTTGACATAAGAAACACCAAAACCAGCAAACCGGTAAAAACTTTCTGCATTCTCATCGCAAAACTCCCTAATAAAACTCCCTAATAATGTAATTCTTAGATTCTGTTGAATATGATTTTGTAACCTTAGTCTCGATGTTTATCAGCTTATTCTTTTCGTTTTTTTTCCATTTGGACCGATATCAATCCTTGAGAGTGGAAAAAAAAGTTAACCACGGGAAATAAGAAGAATCAGAATAAAATCGGACGACCAAACGATCTTACAGGCGGTTGACCTTTGGGTAACCGCCGGAGATGAAATCAAATATCAATATAATTTACATACGCATCAGCGATTGCTTAGGTTTCACGCTTTGCGACTGCGGCGACTTTTTCCTGTTTCGAAACCACGACGCCGCCCGGTTTTTCTATCGTAACGGCAAACATTTTAGGATTTCGAGCTTTCAGCCCTGCATTTATCGGTATGATTACTTCGCCACCGGTATCAATATTGAAAGTACCGCCGTCAATTGGAGTTTTGGCGTCCTGCGATTCATCGAATATCCAAAGCTGATAAGTTTCCTTATCCGGATCGTTCACCGGCAGTCCATTCAAACGCACGTAGCCCTCCTGGTTCACGTCGCTCCAGACCACGTCGCCTGTAACATTGCCGATCTCCTCAACATATCCTTTACCCCATTTTACCACGATCAATTGGGCCGGCGATTCAAGCAGGCGCTGCCGCTTCTGTGCGGGGCTAAGCTTTTCTTCCTGCGCCGGAGTCGGAGTCGGATTTTCAACTATCTCCGAAGGCGTCCTTGTCCAGTAAAGATTTACAGCCAGCGCGACACAGGCGGCAGCAGCCACAGCCCAACCCAGCCATGGCCAGATCGAGCGGCGTGCCTTTGATTCGACAAATGTAAACTCACGGGTCGGGGCTTCAAGCGCCGCTGGAACCTGGGCAGAAGCATCACCGGTTGAAAAATATTCTTCGGCGTCCGCTAATATCCTTGCACGTAGACCCGCGGGAAGCTCGGCATCGGTTTTAAGATCGATCATCGCGATCGCGGCGGCCGTCATTTCAAAAGAATCAAGATTCGGTATTTTGTTTTCGAGTGTACTCAAATGCTTCGTTTCTTCCTCGCTCAAACCATAGACGGCCTGTTTATAAAGAAGGTCCAGCATAATTTCTTCCGAATTCTCTTTCATGCCTGCGCCTCCTTTATAATTTGCTCGCTTCCCAAGCCTAAAAATTCTCTGGCCTGTAAAATTCCCCTTCGGGCATGAGTTTTGACCGTGCCCAAAGGCATTCCCGTTGTATCTGAAATCTCCTGGTGCGATAAGCCCTGAATGATCGACAACTCCAACACCTGCCGCTGTTCCGGACGAAGAGCTTTAAGAGCTTTTAAGGCCTCGCCTGCTTCTAAACAGGTCTGCACATTCTCATCCGAGCGATCTACAGGCTCCGTTAAAACATCCTCGAGCGAATCGGTCGAAATCCGGCGCTGCGAAAAGCGGATACGGTCGATCAGCCGGCGGCGGGCGATCATTGCGACAAAAGTCGTCTCCGAAGATTTCGTCGCATCAAACCTCTCCGCATTCTTCCAAATATCAAGGAAAATTTCCTGCACCGCATCTTCTGCGTCATCGGAGTTTCGGAGCATCCGACGGGCTAGTGACCAAACAAGGCCGCCGTAGATTCTGCAGCAATCCTGAACGGCGTTCTGATCCCCGGCTGCGATTCTTTGTAAGATAGCTTGAGTGGCCATAATTTAGGCAATTTGATTACTCTAAGCTAACTTATTTTGCAGTAGTCTGCCAACCGCGGCGGAGTAATTGCGGCGACAAAAAATCAAGCGGGGCAAATTCTAAACATCTCACGCCCTTGATAACCGTATTCGTCCGATCAATGATGTTGGTTTTAAATTACTATTTAAGACGTGTGAATCTGGAAACGAGGTATAAAATCACAAGCGCAAAAGAAGTGGCGGCAGAGATCAGGCAAAATTGGCAAAAGGCCCCGATTACCGCGGCTTGTAGATAGATCAGCCACGCAGTAACGAGTGCCATAATTATAGATTGAATTCCGAAAAACGTCCATGCAAAACGATTTCCAAAAGCAGCCAACAGCGCCAGTGAGAAGGCCGTAAAATACGCCGCAGCGCCGAGCGCTGCCAGCGGGACTCCGGCAATCTCCGCGTAGGAACTCGTCAAAACCATTTCACAGCCTTCGATAATGCTGCATGGGACAGGCTCCTCGGTATAGTGCTTCACCGTCAAATACATGGCATCAACCAAACCCGCCAAAGCGACGACAACCGCTGCAGCCGGCAGTTTAGCGACAGATTGTTGGCCTAACGCTTCCCTGATCATTTGCTGCCTTCGGTTGCGTTGCCTGCGGCTGGAGCATTACCGGAATTTCCGGCAGCGGCCTGGGGTTGGTTCCGTCCTGCGGTGCTCTGAATTTCGGCGTCAATGATCCGGCGAATCGAGGCGGTATTAACATCTTGAAACTGAACGGGCCTGCCATTAATAAAGATTGTCGGAGTAGAGTCCACATTCAATCCACGCCCGCGTTGAAGGTCACGATCAACACGGTCCTTTGCCGCCGCTGCCCCCATATCGCTCTGAAATCTGTCTATGTCCAAACCAATTTTTTGGGCATATTCGTTCCATAGCTGCCGGTAATTAGGATTTTCCGTCCACAGTTTTTGGTTTGTAAACAGCTGATCCTGCATTGCCCAAAACTTATTGCGGTCCTGCAGCCCAGCAGCCTCGACGGCCACTGCTGCCTCATATGCCTTGTTATGAGCGGGAATGGAAAGGGGGTAATTACGGAAAATAAACCGGATGCGCGGGCCGTAAGTCGATTGTATTTCCTTCATCGTCTGATGGATTGCAGCACAGGCCGCGCATTGAAAATCGGCAAATTCTTCAACAGTTACCGCTGCGTTCGCTGAACCGAGCATATTCGGCGGCTGTGCGCCGAGCGGAGCGCTGGTTACGGGCTGCGGTGTTTTAGCCGTATTCGAAGCATTTGCTGCTCTATTCGAATTCCTTGAAGCGGGTTTCGATGAATTGTAAAACCAGTAGGCTCCGCCGATTACAACAATCAACACAGTTACGATTATCGCTAAGGGGATACTGCTGCTTTTGGGTTCGTTTTTCATTTATTATTATGTAAAATCATTTTCTACCAGGCACAAAGCTTAACGTAATAAGGTATATTTTCTGTCTACTTAACTACTCTAAGACGCCTTTTAACAGTCTGCTCGTCGTCTAAACTTTCCAAACATTCCTTCACCTTCATAGAAATACCATCTGCATCCAGTCCGTATCGAGCAAGCAGAAACTTCGGGTCGCCGTGAGTAACTATTTCATCAGGAACGCCCATTCTCACAACTTTTAATTTATCGAGCAAACCATTCTCTTCAAGCAGCTCGATGACTGCGGAGCCGAAACCGCCCGCAAGATAAGCTTCTTCGACCGTAATGATCAACCGGTGGCTTTTCGACAGCGCTAGAATCAAGTCATGGTCGAGCGGTTTGACGAAACGGGCGTTTACCACGGTTGTCTCAATGCCATCTCTTTCAAGACTTTTAGCTGCCTCAATTGCCGGATTCACCATTGACCCATACGCTATAATTACGGCTTCGGTTCCATCGCGGAGAACCTCAGCCTTTCCGATCTCCATCTTTTTCGGTGCCGCGCCGATGTCCATACCCAGACCGTTTCCCCGCGGATACCGGATCGCGGCCGGGCCAGGATATTCAATCGCCGTAAGCAGCATATCGCGCATTTCGCGTTCGTCTTTTGGTGCCATCAAAATAATATTGGGATAGCCGCGTAAATAGGCGATATCGAGCAGCCCGTGATGTGTCGGGCCGTCGGCGCCGACTATGCCGGCACGATCCATCGCAAATGTTACGTTGAGATCCTGCAGGCAAACATCGTGGATCAGCTGGTCGAATGCCCGCTGCAAAAACGTGGAGTAGATCGCCGCGACGGGTTTAAGACCTTCACACGCCATCCCGGCGCAGAATGTTATGGCATGCTGTTCGGCTATCCCGACATCGAAAGCCCGATCCGGGAATCTTTCAAGAATTTTATCCACGCCGGTACCATCCGGCATTGCAGCGGTTAAGGCGACGATTTTCTCGTCCCGTTCCATCAATTCGCACATCGTTTCGCCAAAAACCTGCGTATAAGTAGGGGCGGCCGCTTTGGCGGATTTGTAAGGCAGCCCGGTTTTCGGATCGAACGGCCCGGTGGCGTGATATGCGTAGTAATTTTTTTCGGGATTCGGAAAGCCTTTGCCTTTCGTGGTTAAAGCATGAACGATAACTGGCCCGTCCTGAACCTTCTTTGCTTCTTCTAAAGCCCTAACGAGCATAGGCACGTTATGGCCGTCGACATAGCCGATATACTTGAACCCAAGCTCGTTCACCAAAGCCCCGGGCAAAACAGCCGCCGCAATTGCATCTTTCACGGATTTTGCAGCCCGCCGGAGCCTTTCCCCAATACCCGGAACGCTTTCCAAAGCGTCGCCGATCTCCCCTTTCAAATGCTGGTAACTTTGCGCACCTTTGATGCGGTTCAGATAACCGCTCAATGCTCCGACAGCCGGAGCAATGGACATTTCGTTATCGTTCAAAACTACGATCAGCCGCGATTTCAAATGCCCGGCCTGGTTAACCGCTTCCATCGCCATTCCGCCGGCCAGCGACGAATCGCCTATAAGCGCGCAAACGTGGAAATTTTCTTTTTTCGTATCGCGGGCGACCGCCATTCCCAGCGCAGCCGATAGTGATGTCGAGGCATGTCCGGCTCCAAAAGTGTCGTACTCTGATTCCGCCCGCCTCAGAAAACCGCTCAAACCGCCGTATTGTTTGATCGTATGCAGTTCGTCGCGTCTGCCGGTAAGAATTTTGTGAGCATAAGCCTGATGTCCCACGTCCCAGACGAGGCGGTCATCCGGCGTATCGAAAACATAATGCATCGCTACTGCCAACTCGACTGCGCCCAGACTGGCGCCGGTGTGGCCGCCGACCCGCGAGCAGGTGTCGATTATGAATGAACGCACCTCGTCCGCGACTTCCTGCAGGTCCTCGACACGCAGTCGCCGCAGATCGGAAGGGGAGTCAATTTCAGATAAAAATCTCATTTTAAATCTATTGCATTTCGATATTTCAAATTTCTTATTTTAGCCTGATGGATGACAAATGTTAAATGCAGCCACGGGATTCGATTTTAAAACAAATTGTCGAATTTTACATTTCTTTACATTACAAAAGAAAAACTTAAGACTAAAGATATAAAACCTGCGTCAAAAGAAACAACAGCACAAGCTGAATCATTTAAACTCACGAGGTACAACATGTCACTTAAGAATAAATTCTTCTCGGTTATAACTTTGTCCGTTGCGGTCGTCGCGTACTCGACTTTCGCTTCGGCTCAGGATTCTACCACAACAAATTCCAGCGATAGTGTAGAAAGACAGGAAAAACGCGAGCGAAAAGGCTTGGGCAAACGCGGCGAACATGGTAAAGGAATGCGCGGCGGCAGACACGGCGGCATTATGCGCGGCGTTCGCGGTCTTGATCTGACCGACGCTCAGAAAGAACAGCTTCGTGTTATTCACGAAAACAACAAGCCGAATGAAGCCGTCAGGCAGGAACTGCAGGCGATCAGACAGGCGAAACGTGACGGCGGCACGATCACGGCGGAACAAAAGGATCGGCTGAAAGCTCTGAGATTACAGTCCCGCGAAAAAGCGGCTCAGATTCATCAACAGGTTCTGGCCATCCTGACATCCGAACAGCGTCAACAGCTCGAAACCCGCAAAGAACAAATGCGTAAGAAACGCGAAGAACGCAGACAGCTACGCCGGGATAACAAACAGAATACCAATAAAACGACGGATAACTAATCGGTCATCTAATTACAATAAAGGCGTGAAGGGTTGATCTTCACGCCTTTATTACTGTGTTCAACACCAAATTACCCGATAAACATTTCTTCCTCGACATAAACCCGGTCGATCTGTTTTGGCGACGGTGCGAACAGAACCTCCAATCCTTTTTTCACGCCTGCCATAACAGCTGCTATCTCGCGGGCCGGCTCGACTATTTTTGCCTGGACAAAATCTGTGGTGTTCGTAACTTGCATTTGCGTCCGGTCGATCGTACTGCCGATGAGCTCGACTTTGTCCCGTGCGACAAGAGCCGTGGAGCTGACGATCTGCCTAAGCTCGCCCACTTCATCCTTTATCAACTCGGTCGATTCCGCGAGGTATCTGGTGGCCGTCGAAAGATTTTGCGTTACTTCGTTGAAATGAATAGCCATCTCGCGTCCCTGAATGCTTATCCCATTCATTTTGTCTATCAAAGGCACAAGGCGCTCCTCAAGACGGATGACGGAGCGGGTAATCTTTCTAACGGTCAAGCCAATTCCGATAAGAACTACGCCCATCACGATAAAAGCGACGGCGATCACTAATAAAGCGACCATCATCCAGAATTGCGGTTCATTTACATTCATAAACTATTTTTTATCATTATCTTCAACCGGATAGCTCGGACGGCCTTCGGCGATGGCGTTCGGCTCGCTGCGGCGTTTTTCCGCCGAATACGCGTCTTTTCCTGCCTCGACTGCAGCTGTGAAAGGATTTGTCGATCGGGCGGCTGCGCCCTTGGCCTTTTCGGTTAATGCACCCGCTTTTTCCTGCGCCGCGCTGTAAAATTCGCTGGCTTTTTCACGACTCACTTCATAATAATCGCCGGCCTTTTCCTGAAGCTGTGAAGCCGTATCCTTGCCTTTTTCAAGGCCTTTGCGGGTAACATCGGCGATGTCTTCACGCAATTCCTGACCTGATTTCGGAGCAAACAGCAATGCGATCACGGCTCCTATTCCACCGCCGATTATCAAATATGTCAATTTTGCCGTAGCGCTCGTCTCATCTCTATCATATTCATGTCTCATAATTGTCTCCTTACGCAAATTTGCGTTATAAAGCCATTTCAATCTTTTTGAAGTCTAACTATAACAAAAAAATGGCATCAAGGGCAACGATAATTTGCGGTGAGAAAGTCTTCCCCTGCGATAGATGACCAACTTCGTCCGGTTACGGAATCGAGTTATAACATATAACTGCTCCCAGAATAGATATTACAAAAGCGCTGAAGACCGGCAATGCTTTTACGAGCCGGTTCTGACTTAGTTTTGCCCCGTCGAAGATCCTTCCGCCATACAGAAAAGCTAAACCGACGACCGTTAGTGCTCCTGCCAAACCAAAACTAAATGCGACCGTCAGGACAAGCCCGTAACCGATGCGGTTGAGATTGATTGCTGAAAGCATCAATACAAGAGCCGAAGGACACGGCAGCAAGCCACCCGAAACGCCAAGGGCAAGCAGGTTTTTCCATGTTATTTTATCGGGAATTTCGTGCGAATGCGTGTGGCCGTCATGCGTATGGGTCAGACCGCTGTGCCCGTGAGAATGTTCATGGGAATGATCGTGATGCGAGTGCGGCGAACTGCCGTGGCTGTGACCGTGGCCTGTGGAATCTACACCTAGTAAAGAAAATAATCTGGATTTGAACATCGTCAAACCGATATATAAAACGATCAAACCGGAAAAGAAACTAAGAAACGGCATCAGCGTTTCCGGGAAGATGTAATTTGAAGCAAAAAGCGTTAAAATTCCGAGACCAAACACGCCGACCGTGTGGGTGATCGTAACCGTCAGCCCCAAAAAAGCCGCATGTTTCGGCGTACCACGAGAGCCGACAAGATATGCGCCGACTATCGCTTTGCCGTGCCCAGGCGATAAAGCGTGTATCGCCCCTAGCCCTAATGCCAGAAGCAGGCCGAAAAATGCTATCGCCGGTGTTATCTCCGGTACGGAAATCAGCTCGGCAAGCCTGTCCTTTTGAATAACCGCCGCGCGCGTGCCGTCACGATCGCGCAGCGGGGCCGCGTTTGCCGGGGTGGGGCCGGCCCCAAAAGAAAATTCCACGGCCCGCTCAGACAGCGGAGCCGATAAGCTTTCTTCCGGAAACAACTTCAATTCGTCGGTAACCTGATTTCCGTAAGCCGTGCTGTCAAAGACGGCAACGCCGCCGATCTGGTTTACGACAATCTCATTCCATCCTATACGGTCACGATAATTTTTATTATCGAATTTGACCTGATTACGGGCAAGAGTTTCCGGTAGATCAGCTTTCAAATCCCATTTTATTTTCAAGATCGGCAGGTTGCCTTCGCCTATTTCAGTTTGGGCGACTGTTGCCCCGCCGCGCAATTCAACCGGGATTCCGTTGATGGACAAGAGTAAATTTGCCAAATATCCAGGCGTGATTAGCGCGGCATAATCCTTTAATTCGCTATCTGAAAGCCGGCCGTCTTTGTCCAGATCGATCCTTGCCTTTTCCTGAAATGTTGGAATTTCGGCAAAGTCGAGTACCTGGCGGATTTTGATCTCCGACTCGCCGACTTCGATACGTGAATATTGATTGACGCTGAAGTTTCCGAGCGGATGGGCCGCGGCAATTCCCGCGCACCCCAGCAGCCAAAGCACAGCGATCATGTAATAAGAACTTTTCATTGTTTTCGCAGTTCGGAAAATACCATTCTCGCATTTTCCGCCTGCAAAAGATCGAATTTCGGGTTGAGCCGCAACGCCAAACCGATCATTTTTTCTGCTTCGACTTTATCGCCGCTAGCCCTCGCAATAAGTCCGGCGTGATAGAAGAGACGCGCGTCGCGCGTTCCGAGTTGCAGAGCTTCTTTGATCGCCATGCGCGCCTCGGCAAGACGACCTGCCTTATATGCAGTCCAGGCAACTGTGTCCGCACCGTAGATGTCCTTGCGGATTTGATACTCACTGACAGCCATCGAATAGGCTTCATCCGGTTTTAAATCATGGTCGGCGTAATAAAGCGCCAATTGACGGTTATAGAGCAGACCGGTTGTTTGCTGGAGTCGGCCTATTTGTTCAACCAGCGCGTATTGGGAATGAGCATCAGCGTGCCGGCCGGACTGCATGTACAAATCTCCGAGCGCCGCAACGTAATTCAGGTCGGGAAGCCGTTTAACTACACCTTCATAAGTTTTAATCGCGCCGGGAAGATCACCTCGTGATGCCAAAATACGTCCTTGCGACGCGACTGCACGATAATAGTCGGGGATTAATTTCAGTGCAGCAGTGTAATATTTTTCCGCTGCAACATAATCGCCACGCATGAACGCAGCTTCGCCGAGCTGCCAATTACAAAAAGCGATAGTTTCGAGCGGAACTCCGGGCGGAGACTTGGCGAGTTTTAGCGCCTTGTTTAAATGTATGGTCGCCTTCGGTGTATCGCCGTTCAGCATCGCCCAGTGGGCAAGTCGCTGTTCCATCGCGATAAGAGTTACGGGCTGAATTCCGCCGAATTCAGCCATCTTTTTAAAAGCTTCATCAGCCCGTTTGTATTCGCCGAGTTCGAGCAGTGCGTCGCCAAGTAAATGATACGTATAACCTTTAGCCGGCTCCAGACTTGCAAGCTGTTCCGCATGAACGCGGGCAGCCGTGAAATCATGAGATGAATATTCCGCTTGAGCAAGCGCAAGCAGCCCGTCCAAATTGAACTCAGCGGGCATGATTTTCAACGATTTGCGAGCCGCGCGCAAAGCCAGATTCAGGAAAGCAGCATCACCGGACTCGCGGAATTGCCGTGCGTACTCATTCGCGAGTTTGTTAAGAGCAATAAAGTCAGCCGGGTCGCGCTTAATTCGCTCCTCTAAAAAAAGGATCGTCGGATTAGCCCTAATGTTTTCGGACGGCGGTACAGCGACCGCTTGCGGCGACAATGGCGGCTCTGCCACTGTTCGGGTCTTACTACTACAGGCAGTTAGTGAAATCGCCGCAAAAATAAATACGGTGAGTTTTGTGATTGACGCCTTATTCATCGTCTGAAAGGATCAGCTAATTTCGGGTCCTGTCATCGGCGGGACTTTCAAACGGCTGATGCGGCGGCGCGAAGAACGGAAAAGCGTTTCCGAGCGGCACCTCGTTTGAATTTACATTATCTCCCAGTGTTAAAGCGTGATTGCTTATAAAAAAAAGAAGCACATCGATTGTATCGTCGCCAGTGCGGCGCCCATTCGGAAATCCGGTGTAGCCGGGCGTGGTAGCTCTCTCGCCAAAGCCGGCGCTTCTGTTCGGCGTCGACATGTCGAGCCGCAGATAATCGCCGTTTACAAAGGCTATATTTGCCAAAATGCCTATATTAGTCGGATTAGTTCCGAGCGCCGTCAAAGAAGCAACTATACTTCCCGCAAACACGCCGTTCGCGTCATCGACCGGTGTGGCGGCATTGAACTCATTTTTGCGGGGAAACGGAATTAGAGCAGTATTTACTGCTGGGGTTGCACCACGATCGACTATTACGTAATCGCCGGTGCCAACGACTTCGCCGTTATTTTGTCGTGTGGCTGACCGGCGTCGCATCGTAACGCCGTTGATCCCGACAATGCTGCCGGCCGAACCGCGTAACATCGAGGCCGGAACTTCAATCGCAATCGTATGAATATTATAGCCGGCAAAACTGTCACGGGAACGCTGAAGACGGGTGCCGTCCGGATTACCGGCCAGTACCGATGCGGAGAAGCGGCTAAAGCCAACAATATCGAAATAAAACGGGTCGTCGGTCAGGCCCGCATAAAAGCGGACACCGCTGCTCTGATGCGTAGTTATCACAAATGGATTAGCCGCCGGATTTAGTGTTTGTACTGTCGTCGGAGCAAAAAATATTGTTTTCTTTGAGGGCGTCTGAAAGCCGGGAAGTTTGATCGTGGCCGTCTGTGGTTGAGTTCGTGACGTTTGCTGCGAGAAGGTAATGTCGATCTTGTCGTCAGGAATTGAATCACCGGTATTTTCGATTTCGAATCGATAAATGATGTCCGGCGAGAAAAAGCCGAGATTCACCTGTTCTGCCGGAACGATAAACCCGGCAACGGTTATCGCCAAAACCACTTTCGAATTGTCGTTCGGGTTTAGGAAAGCAAAAACATCGCCAATGTCGGCTCCCGGATCACCAGACACGGATGTCGATTCCGCATGGTCCGCAGCTTTGGCCGGTAATGCCGGTAAGAGCATATTGATCAAAGCCAGTATCAAGATAAACGTCGAAGCCACTGTCTTATTTATTCCAAACTTTTCCATAATCTGTCTCCTCATTCATTCGTCAAAGCGCCTATCTATAATTGGTGTCTCAGGAACATGAGGCAAAAACGAGTCAGCTGTGCCAACTATCCTATCGAATTCGCCGGCACGACTATCGTGTTGTCGTATCGGATCTTCCCGGCTAAGCAGAAAAAGCGCCAATTACTGTCTTAGTCTTTAAGTGTCGACAAATATATCAACATTTTCAGATTGAAGCAATCACTTTTGTATGGTTGTAACAGATGAGCTTCAGTAAGCTTTTGACAGGATCTTCGTTTTCGCAGTTGAGTTTGAATTCACGCAGGGCAAATTAATAGATTTACTGAAGAATACTGATAACCGACCGGGCATTTTCCGCTTGGATAAGATCGAATGAAGGGTTGATCATTAAAGCTTTTTTCAATAATATGACCGCTTGTGTCCGATTACCCAAACCGTTTTCTATCATTCCCGCGTGATAAAGAATCCCGGCGTCATTCGTTTTTAAACGCAGTGCTTCGGTAATCGCGGCTTTTGCCTCAGGCAGCCGGCCTTTTTTGAAAAGGCACCACGCAAGCACGTCGGCGGTATAAATATCCTTTCGAGCGTCATGCTCGGCAGCCGCTATCGACAGGGCTTCATCAAGCCTGATATTTTGGTCCGCCCAAAATAAAGCAAGCAGTTTTTGGTCGCCTTTCATTCCAAGTTTTTGTTCAACAGCTTCTACGAGCTCATATTGATGGCCGGCCTTATCTGCCAGGCCTTGCAACTTATAAATATGGCCAAGCAAAATAATTGTCTCGGCATTCGGGACTTTATTTTGCGCATCGGACAGAAATCTTTCGGCGCCTTCAAAATCATTTTGCGCTGCCCGAATTCTGCCTTTACCTGCAACGGCCAAATGAAATCCGGGAAAAATTTGCAGTGCTTCATCGTAAACTTTTTCAGCTTCGGTATAATTGCCGTTTTTCCAAAACTCATCGCCCAGCCGGACAAGACACCAGCTTTGAGCTTCCTTGTCCAACGGGTCGGCGGTGCGGGCCGCTGTCTTGAACATCTCTACCGCGCCGGGGTGATCGCCGTGCAGCGACCGCAGATGCCCGACACGCGCGTAGGAGGCGGTGTTAGGTTTTAGATCGACCATTTTCTGGGCCTCGACAATGGCTTCCGCATAATTTCCCAATTCTACGTTTGCATCCGTCAACACTCCATAAATGTAGGCGTCGCTCGGAAATTCCTGTTGTAATTTCTTTCCAAGATACAGGGCGTCGCGAAAGCGGTGAAAGGTCAGATGCAGAGAAGACTGAAGTTTACGGGCAGTGAAATCATCAGGTGCAATTTTCAATGCCTCGTCAACCGCAGATTGGGCTTTAGAATTAAGCCCGAAATCACCGGTGCTTCTTGCCTTATTTATATAAACTGTTGCAAGCTGATTATATCCGGCGGTTGAATCGGGCTTTTTTTTAATGGTAGCCAATGCCGCATCTATCTCCCGATCGGCAACTGCAGCCGGCACAGGGTCAGCGCCTTTTGAGACGGAAGCATCCGTCGTGCGCATTGAGCAGGCACCGCCCATACAGGCAAAAATAACCAGGAAGCTAATTAATGTGATCTTTACCGGTTTTGACATAATATACCTGTAATTAAGTACTGTTCTACTTTAAAAGAAGTTCGCACCTGAGAAAAATCAAAGCTTCCCAGGTACGAACTTTTAACCGTTGCATAACCAAGCCGCTTGCATTATAAAATTGCAAGTCCGCCGTTTAAGGAAATACTCCCGTAGACGGGAAATCTAAGGGTCGCGGTTGATTACCTTGATTTGGCGTGTTCAAGTATGGGAATCGGGTAAGAAATCCCTCAAAGTTCACGCTTACGCCATCGGCAAATGTATTATTCGGAGCGACAAAGAACGCCGGCGTGAGCGGTGTTCCGCCCAGCAAAGCCCGAACCTCAATATCAACCACATCGTCGAAAACCCGGCGCCCATTGGGAAAGCCGGCCGGGTCGCCGCCAATTACCCCAAAACGGGTAGTCGGAGTCGGGTTCGGCGGGATCGCCGTGTTCAGGCGGAGCATTTCGTGGGCCTGCCCGTCGTTGCCGGGGCCGCCGATGACCGTTGTGAAATTCGGCCCTGTAATCGGATTTACCGGAATACCGAACACGAAGATCTGAGCGATGTCATTTCGCGGCGGCGGGGGAATGTTGAAGTTAGGCAAAGGCGGGCCGCCAAACGGGCCGTATGTTTCCAAAGCGATCTCTATAAGCTTCGGAAGTTCCGGGTCAAGCACTGCCTGCACAACAGGCGTTACCGTAAAATCCAAAGAAGGAGACAAGGCATTGAAAGCGTCTTTCAAACCGAGCGGAACAACGACTTCATTTATAAGCGGACTTCCGAGACGCGAAACCTGCTGCCATCCGCCCGATGTATCACGTGTATTGTCAGCATTAATTACGCGTGTTGTGCGGCGGCTGGCGGTTGAAAATATACCGATAACCGCGTCAGGAGCTGTCGGACTTGACGGAACAACACGGGTTCGCGTTAAATCCTGGATCGGCACTTCAATTGCGATCGTGCTGATGTTTTTAGTTCTTAGTGAGTCAACGCCGCCGGTGGCGGAGAGGGACCGATAATTGATAAGATCAAAAACGCCGCCGAGATCAAGGAAAAATCCTTCATCACGCTGCCCCGCAAATACTTTGCCGCCGCCTGGCAAGTTATAAACCGCCGGCAGCCCCAGATTCGTTTCATAATTAGGCGTAACCCGCGGCCCGATGTTCGAAGGCGGCGTGCGAAGCCCGCCCCCGAGCAATCTGCCCCGCCTTCCGGTAGAGGAACTAACTACCCTTACCGTATATGTCTGCCGCGCATTATAATCCGGATCGGTCAAAGACGAGATTACCCCGTCGCTGTTAACGGCACTCATACCCAAAACAGTATTTGTATTGGCAAAATCCGTGGTAAATTGAAATTGATATGTTATGTCTTCCAATCCGTCACCGGTGTTGTCAATTTTAATCTCATACAAGACCGTATCGTCGAAACGATAAAAATGAGGTCCGCCGGAAGGATCCTGTAGCGGGATGAAATTCGAGATAATCGTTATGAAACCTCCGCGTCCCGCCTCCGTGCTTCGAAAGGCATAAACATCCGTGTTGTCGGCGTACCTGTCCATGCTGATAAGCGGCGCTTCGGCGTGGCTGGACGCCAAAGCGGGAAGATTCGCCATAGTAAATATCAAAGCTAAGCCGGTCAAACTTTTGCCGATCGCTTTAAACTGGTTCTTCATCTTTTTTCTCCTTGATCTTAATGAGAGCGATGACCGCTAATACCAAATAGCTGTCATCGCTCTCCAATTAGTTAATGGGTGTCGTAATTAGCGACCGCGTAATCTCCGTTTTGACCAAACTGAATTATTAACGCAGTCTGCGTAGTCGTTAGCAGCTCGCGGAAAAATCCATTGACTTGGTCGTAAACAGCTATATCGGTTCTGCCGTCCCCGTCATAATCACCCTGAGCAGAAAGGTCGGGTTTATTACCGAAGGGCACACCGGAAAACCCGCCGGAGCTTCTCAGGACAAACCATGTGTAGGTCGAGCCGGCACGAAGCGCCGTAACATCGGTAATGCCGTCGCCATCGTAATCACCCGGAACTACCAAGTCGCTTCCGATACCGAAGGTAATCGACCTAAAAGCTCCTGTGCTTAGCTTAAAGAAGAAGGTCGCCGGATTCGCTCCGCTGCCCCGACGAACCGCGAGATCAAACATGCCGTCCCCGTCGTAATCCCCGGGAGCAACGATGTCGGTAGCAAGTCCGAACTGTTCCATACGGAAGCCCCCGACGGAACTATTCTGGATAAACCACGTCATAGGGCCGCCCGGAGTGCGGCGGACAACCGCGTAGTCGGTCCTGCCGTCCCCATCATAATCGCGAGCGACAGGCTCGTCACCGGGCGCGCCGAATGGCCGGGTCACGATGCCATTGTCGGAACTCCTGATAATGTAAAATGTCGCGTTCGTAGTTCGCCAAACGGCCACATCGGTTCTGCCGTCTCCGTCATAGTCCCCGGGTGTTAAAATATCGGTTGCTGAATCACCCCAGACAACAGCACGGAACGCGCCGTCCGGTTTTCGCCTGATATACCATGTGTTGTTGCTCGGACGAAATACCACTTCGTCGGTTCTTCCGTCGCCGTCAAAATCGAGGGTTGCCGTCGCTGCTCCCGAAGCGGTGCTGCGTGCAATGGCTATGCCGCGGAGCACAACGCCGCCCCCGATAGTTCCCACCGACGTAGCAAACCCGGTTGCCAGATTTATGCTATACAGCGAAGATGTTGGCGATCCCTGTAATTGAAACGCCGCTAAAGCCGTGTTATTCCCCGGAGCAATATCGAAACCGGACTCGCCGCTCACGTTTATTCCCAGACTTCCGACAGTATTGAGCGTACCGTTATTCGGCGGATTCTGAATCGTAAGAATATCCAACCCCGAATCGATGTTGTACAAGGTAGTGGTTGTCGCTCCGGCAAAACTGTTTGTATATGCAGAAGCAACGATATTCGGGTTTGCTCCCACATTTGGATCGCCCGCGGCATACGCCAAAGCTCCGTCTACCAGATTTGTACCGTCGATCGGATTTGCCCGCAGGTTCTGTTCGGCATCCGAAGTTATTCGGATGCGGTCGGGAACCGGATTAAAATCGAAACCGAAATCGCTGCCTGAGAGAGGCGTTGTCAAAGTACCGACAAACGTTGCGACTCCAGTAAAAGCATCGACACGGTAAATTCGGCTAAAACTTCCAAGTGCAAAAAGCTGCCCTGAGGCAGGCCTGTAATCGATTCCCCGCACACTCTCACCGCTTTGCAGCCCGGTAATAGCAACTGTGCTTAAAATCGTATTCGGCCTCGAACTGTTAAAACGCACAAGCGTATTCGTAGTTGTCAAACCGATAACCTGAAAATTAGAAGGCTGAGCGTTAATGGAAACCGCGGCCGCAGCCCAAATAAATAAAAAAAGCACAGAGAGAAGCCCGTGCCGCTGAAAAAACTTTGTCATGTTTACCCTCCTT
>JACDAY010000076.1 GCA_013695195.1 Blastocatellia bacterium
AAACACGTGAGCCATTCAATACCAGCGGCGTCGCCCAGGCCGCGGCCGTCGCCGCCCTCGCGGACACGGCGCACCAGGCAGAATCGAAACGCCTGACCGACGAAGGCCGCCGTTACCTGGAGACGGAATTGGCCGCGCTCGGGCTTCCCTTTGTTCCGAGCGTGGCCAATTTCGTCCTAGTCCAGGTCGGCGACGGCAAGGCGCTCTTCAAAAAACTCCTGCGCCAGGGCGTAATCGTGCGCGCCCTGAGCGGCTACAGCCTGCCGGAATGGGTCCGGATTTCCGTCGGGACGATGGCGCAGAACCGCCAGTGCATCGCCGCGCTCCGCGAGGCGATGAGCCGTCATGCCTAACGAGAACACGGCGACGATCGCCGCCGTCTCGACCCCGCCCGGAGAGGGCGCGATCGCGCTCGTTAGGCTCTCGGGCCCGGAGGCGATCGCGGTCGCGGACCAGATCTTCCGCGGCCAGCAAAGGCCGTCGGACGCGGCGCCGCATTTCCAGCAGTTGGGCGAGATTGTGCAGGACAAGCGGATCATCGACCAGGTGCTGCTCACGGTCCATCGCGCGCCCGCTAGTTACACCGGAGAAGACGTGGTCGAGATCAGCTGCCACGGCGGCGTTCTGGTCACAGCGCGGGTCTGGGAAGCTTGTCTCCAGGCCGGCGCACGCGCGGCGCGGCCAGGGGAATTCACCGAGCGCGCTTTCCTTAACGGCAAGATGGATCTGACCCAGGCCGAGGCCGTGATCGATTTGATTCGGGCCCAGACCGATCTCGCGCTCCGCTCGGCTGCCGAGCAGCTCGAAGGCCGGCTCGGCGAAAAAATCACCGGCTTGCGCGAAGCCCTGGTCGGACTAATCGCAAACATTGAGGCCTACATCGATTTCCCCGAGGACGATATTGAACCCGATGTCGGCGCGGCGTTCCTCGCCCGCCTCGACGCCATCCGCCTCCAGATCGACGCGCTCCTCGCGACCGCGGACCAGGGCCGCATTTTTCGCGAAGGCGTGCGGGTGGTAATTTTCGGCGCGACCAACGCGGGCAAATCGAGCCTGCTCAATCGTCTCCTCGGATTTCCGCGCGCGATCGTAAGCGAAACGCCGGGCACGACCCGCGATACGATCGAGGAAGTGGTCAACCTGCGCGGGATCGCGCTGCGCCTGACGGATACGGCCGGCTTCCGCGTGACCGAAACAGACGCGGTCGAAAACGAAGGCATCGCCCGCACCGAGCGCTCGCTCGCTAATGCCGACCTTGTTCTGCACGTGGTCGACGCGAGCGCGCCGCGCCCGGCGCATTTCGGCCGGCGCGCGGAAGAAGTCCCGGATCTTTTGCTTTTAAACAAAAGCGATTTGCCGGAACACAGCGACTGGGCGGGCTCCGAGGCGTTGCGCATTTCCTGCACGAGCGAGGACGGGATCGCCGGCCTGGAGGATGCGATCCTCGGCAAAATCAGCGCGCAACGCTGGGACGTTCTGAGCGCGGTCGCGATCAACGCCCGCCATCGCGATTGCCTGCGCCGCGCGCTCGCCGCCTGCGATGTGGCGCGGGACGCTTTCACCCAAAATCTCGCCCCGGAATTGGTCGCGGTCGATCTGCGCGGGGCTTTGCAGGCGGTCGGCGAAGTCGTCGGCCACGCCGACATGGAGAAAATTCTCGATGCGCTTTTTGCCACCTTCTGCATTGGGAAATGAATCGCCTAACGAATGATTGGTACGAGCAGCTCGTCCGGCCGCTTCTTTTCCGGTTGGACCCGGAAAGCGCCCACCACCTGGCGATGCGACTGCTCCGCGCCGCGCCGCAGATCCCCGGCGGGCTCGCGCTCTTGCGCTCCTTCGCCCCGCCGCCACAGCCGCGCAGCCTCTTCGGATTGCCCTTCCGGAATCCCTTTGGCCTCGCCGCCGGGTTCGATAAAAACGGCGTCGCCATCCCGGCATGGGAAGCGCTCGGGTTTGGCTTCGTCGAGATCGGGACCGTGACCGCCAAACCGCAGCCCGGGAATCCGCGCCCGCGCATCTTCCGTTACCCGAAACAGGAAGCGCTGATCAACCGGCTCGGGTTCAATAACGACGGCGCGGATGTGATTAGCGAGCGACTGCGGCGATTGCGCGGGAGTT
>JACDAY010000135.1 GCA_013695195.1 Blastocatellia bacterium
GCAGGGAACCGACCGAGAGATCTATCTGCCCTGCAATGATGACCATCAACATGCCGACCGCGATTATTCCGGTTACCGACGTTTGGGTCATTAAATTGGACAAATTTTCGGGCGTCACAAATTTGCCGTCAGTTTTCCAATGAAAATAGATCCAAATCAAAGCGAGAGCGCCCAGCATCGTATAGGCGCGAAGCGCCAAGGTTTCGATCTTGAATCCTTTTTTTTCAGACACTGTTTCAGTCATCGTATTTTGCCCTTCAAACCATAACCTTTGACTCGCCGGTTGCCGCTACCATCACTTTTTCAGGCGTGGCTTCCATTTTTGTAAATTCGCCGGTTAATTTGCCTTCGTGCAAAACCAAAATTCGATCCGCCAATCCCAGCACTTCGGGCAGCTCGGAAGAAACCATAACGATTGCCACGCCTGTCGCAGCAAGCTTATTGATCTCGGCGTAGATCTCCTGTTTTGCTCCGACGTCAATGCCGCGCGTCGGCTCATCGAGAAACAAAATCTTTGGATCCGTTAAAAGCCATTTTCCCAATACAACTTTTTGCTGGTTGCCGCCCGAAAGAGTTCCCGTAATGGTTACTGGCGAATTGGCTTTGACGCGCAGGGACTTCATAACTTTTTGCGTGGCCGCGGTTTCACGGGAACGATGCGTAATAAAGGCACCCGAAATTCGTTTCAATCCCGCCAGCGTTGAATTATCCAGAATTGTTTGTTCAAGAATCAAGCCGAACCGCTTGCGATCCTCGGTTACAAAACCGATGCCGCTGTCGATCGCGTCCGACGGCGATTCGATGTCGATCTTTTGGCTGTCCACAAAAATCTGGCCCGAATTTCTTCCGAGCCAGGCGCCGAAGATAGTCATCAGTAGCTCGCTTCTGCCGGCGCCCATCAATCCGGCGATCCCGAGCACCTCGCCTTTTCTTACGTTAAAGGAAACATCGTCGACAAGTTTTTTGTCCGGTATATCCGTATCGTAAGCAGTAAGATTGCGTACTTCCAAAGCATTGCCGCCAAATTCGTGCGTTGTTTCGGGGAAAATATCGCCGACCTCGCGCCCGACCATTAGCGAAATAACCCGATCCTTATCCAAATCCTGCGTGCTTTCCGTTCCGACAGTTTGCCCGTCGCGCAAAACAGTGATGCGGTCGCTCATAACAAAAACTTCGCCGAGTTTATGCGAAATGTAGATCATTCCAACACCGCGTGATTTGAGATCTCTCAGAATTGTAAAAAGCGCTTCAACTTCAGATTCTGTCAACGCGGCGGTCGGTTCGTCGAGGACTAATATCTTCGCATTGTGTGAAAGAGCTTTCGCGATTTCAACCAGTTGCTGCTGGCCGATGCCCAGATTCCCGACCTGTGTTCGGGGATCGAGCGGCAAATTCAGATCTTTGAGCAGCCGTGCCGATTTTTGATAAACCTCAGACCAGTTTATTATCCCGAAACGCGACGGCTCACGGCCAAGGAAAATATTTTCGGCGACAGTCAGTTCCTTGACCAGCGAGAGCTCCTGAAAAATGATCGCGATTCCGGCTTCCTCTGCCTGGCGAATATTCTGAAAATGTTTGACGTTGCCGTTAACAACAATGTCTCCGCCATATGTTCCATATGGATAAACGCCAGAAAGAACTTTCATCAGCGTCGATTTTCCTGCTCCGTTTTCACCGACCAGGGCGTGAAATTCGCCTTCTTTAAGGTCGAATGTTACGCCGTCCAAAGCCTTTACGCCTGGAAATTCTTTTGTGATTTGCCGCATTTCCAAAAGGGACATAAATTCATCTAAATGTTAATAGGGTTATAAATTGATCTTCTCGGTGTTCTTTGTGTCTTCCTCTTTGTGTTCTCCGTATCAGATTTTTTAACACAAAGACCACAAAAATGAAGACACAAAGAACACAAAGAAAGAGGGCTGTTTTAAGCAATCTCTACATTTTCATTAAATCCTATTCGATCAAATCGCTCTTTAAAGGGAAACCAACTTTAGTGCCCGGCGAATTTCATCATTTTGCATAAACCAATACCAGACTTTGCCGCTTCGCAGATTTTCCGAGCTGATAAGGGCAATTCCAAGATCGATCCCAATCACATCGCTATTTACCCAGCCGTTATGCGGATTAAATGCGTCGGCAAAACTATAGCGCCCATAAACCTTATCTCCAAATTTCTCCTTAATTTGTTTCAAAGCCGGAAGCGTGATTTCGGGTATGAACATCAATGAACCCGCTGACGCGCAAGGCACGACGGTTCCGTCGGTGTTATCGTCTCGCGGCGGAGCGCCCCACGCAATGTAACCCCGCTGGCTGTCCGAGGCGGTTAGTCCCCACATCGACGATGAATATTTAGGAAACTCCCTGCTCAGGACTTCAGCAAAAAACTTTTGTTGGGCGCGCGTCGCATTTACCGAGTTTTCGAAATAATCGACATACGGCGGACGTCTTTCGCGGCGGTTACGAAAATCGACCCAGGCGTGCGAATACTGATGAATAAAGAGCGGTGAAACGGCGGCCAGATAACGATGTCCGCCGTATTCCCGCCAGTCTCTTTTAAGTGCGTACCAGCTTTGCGCAGGTATCGGATGAGTAGGCGAACCTATCGCCAGAAGATATAAGATCATCTGCTCACTGTAATCGTTCCAACGGTTTGGAATCCAGCCGGATTCCGGCCGCCATCCGTGCGAGAGCAGATACGGGTCGCCGTTAAGCATCCAGTTAAAATCAACACGGCGATAGATCTGATCGCTAAGTCCGACAATGTTTTTATCGTCCTTAAAGCAGTTTCTAACCGTCAAAATTCCGCCTAAAAGAATCGCAGTGTCGATCGATGAGATCTCGCTGTTCCAGCGCCGCTCCCCGGTTTCGAGATCCATCCAATGATAAAACCAGCCGTTCTTATTGAACGCCCGATTCGCAAAAAACTCCAGAGCGTTTTTTGTTCTTTCAATTGCCTGAGTTTTCGTTACCCAACCGCGGTCTGCAGCGATGCAGTAACCACTCAAAGCAAAGCCTGTCGCCGCGGTGCTCGCAACATTATGGGAATTATGACCCTTCGGTTTTGCGTTTCCGTCGGTGCCGGCGCGGTCGAGAGTCAGACCGTTTGCAGAGTTGGAATGATCCCAAAAATACTGAAAAGTGCGACGCTGCATATCTTCGAGAAATGCATTGTCCGCAGGCGAGACAGCAGCAGTTGGTGTCGGCGACGCCGGTGCGGGTTCAATTGGCCCAACGTCCTTCGCGGCGGTTCTCGGGTTTGCAGGTGAATATGCGGTTACGACTTCGAACACGCTCTGTAGGCCGCCATCACTGCTGGTTCCGACAAAAACCTGAAACTCGCCCGGCTCGAGCACCGGCTGCAAATCGCGGCCGAGAAATTCGAGATGCTTGCGCGACAATACAAAATCGACAGTTCGCTTCTCGCCGGCTTTTAGCGTTACGCGTTTGAAGCCGCGAAGCTCTTTCACCGGTCGCGTTACACTGGCGGCAACGTCGTTAATATAAAGCTGCACCACCTCGTCGCCAGCGATGCGGCCTGTGTTTATAATATCGACGCTCACCTTCAAGCTTTCAGCCGGTTTGATCTGCAGCTTGTCCAGTTTCAAATTCCCAAACGAAAATTTTGTATAGCTCAGGCCGTAGCCGAACGGATAAAGAGGCGTATTTTCGACGTCGAGATACTTCGATGTATATTTCTCGCTCGCTTTAAAGGGACGGCCTGTATTTTTGTGGTTGTAATAAATCGGTATCTGGCCGACAGAGCGGGGAAACGTAACCGGAAGCTTGCCGCCAGGGTTTGCATCGCCGAAAAGCGTGTCGACAATAGCGTTTCCGGCCTCGGTGCCAGCGAGCCAGGTTTCGAGTATCGCGGGCGAATTCTCCGCCATCCAGTTTATAGTCAAAGGCCGGCCGTTCATCAACACGATGGCATACGGCTGGCCCGTCGCGTGGATCGCCTTAACGAGGTCAAGTTGTTTTCCGGGAAGATCGATGCTGCTGCGCGACGCAGCTTCGCCACTCATATCGGCGGATTCACCGGCAACCAAAATCGTAAAATCGGATTCTCCGGCAGCATCCACAGCAGCTTTAAAACCTGCGTCGCTTTCACATTTTGCATCGCAGCCGATCTCGTAGCGAATCTGAGTTCGCGGATATTTTTGTCTCAGAGCCTGAACAACCGTAACCGGATCGGTCGGCTGGCCGTCTCCCGCCCAACTGCCGTTCATATCGGCTTTGCTGTCGGCAAGCGCTCCGATGACGGCGATTTTGCTTAAGGTTTTCTTTATCGGCAAAGTTTCGTTGTCGTTCTTTAATAGGACAAACGACTTTTCGGCGGCGAGTTTTGCGGCGTCGCGGTTGGCCTTTTTGAATACCTCCGCCTTTTCGCGGGTTTCGTCGGCAAACGGCCTATCGAATAATCCCAGACGATATTTTACACGGAGAATATTTCGCACGGCGACATCTATTGCAGCCATCGAAATTTTTTTCTGTTTTAAAAGTTCTTCGCCATGTTTGTTGTATAAACGCGAAACCATTTCCATGTCGGTACCCGCATTCAGGGCATACATTGCGGCGGAAGCTTCGTCTTTTGCCAGACCGTGAAACATCAACTCCATAACGGCGGTGTAATCGCTGACGACCAGACCGTCGAACTTCCATTCCTTTCGCAAAACGTCTTTTAGAACAAACGGATTTCCGGTCGCCGGAACTCCGTCAATATCGTTGAACGAGGTCATAAAGGACCCGACGCCTGCATCGATTGCTGCTTTAAATGGCGGGAAATATATCTCTCGCAGAGCGCGTTCGGAAAGATCGGT
>JACDAY010000171.1 GCA_013695195.1 Blastocatellia bacterium
TGGCTGCAGCGGTTCCGACTGCTAAGATAATAGAAAGGATCAAAAGTTTTCTCATATATGTGCTCCTTAATTAACGGGAAGGGTAGAGACGGGCATGCTTGCGGTTAGATAACTGTATTGTTGTTTGATCGAGCTGTTGGAATTAGAATTGGAATTCAGGGATTGAAGAATTTTCGCCCAGGACTGGGTAAGTAAGGCATTTCAGCAAACTGTGTGTGCTGACTTTTAGTAATTGTCTATTTTTTTTGTCGGATTTTTGCGGCCGCACGCTTTTGAAAAGAATACTATAACGGCTTGCCGTCATTAAACAATGTACAACGTTGTTATTCCGTTGTCAACAATTTTCTCAAATTGCCCGATTATTATTCACGAGCTAGTCAATATGACCGGATGCAGGGCAATTAGTTAGCGTTTCGGTTGAAACGCTGTAAAATGCTATTTGGCTATTATTTTATTTAGGCGAGGAAAAATGTAATGGAAGAATTATTAAAACAGTTAATAGGCAAAAAGATAGATGTGAGAAGCGGTGCCAGTTCCAGTTTCAGAGGAGATCTAACCGAGATAAAAAACGGTGTGCTTTATCTACGCGGCGAGGATGAAAATGCCGTATACGTTCCGATCGACAAGATCGCTGCCGTGTGCGAGTGTGATGACTCGCCATCGAGACCGGGATTTGTTGTTTAAAACTCAAGGCACAAAAAAGCCCGAAGATATTCAAAATCCCCGGGCTTTTTTTAAAATTTCGAAATCTATTTATTCCACAACCGGCAACGCTGGAACCGGCAGACGCCGAAAGCCGACGATACGTTTATCCCAATATCCTTTAAAAGGCGAATATATAATTCCCTTACTGGTAGACGCGTGATAAAAGCCGTTTTCGTCTGCGACTATTCCCACATGCCCGAGTCCGTTTAGGAACACAAGCGTTCCGAATTTGTATCTGTCATCACCGGCGACCGGAACGCCGTTTGCCCATAGGCTGCGTGCGCTGACACGCTCGAATCCAAGCCCCGCTTCATTGAAAACGCTCCAGACAAACCCGGAGCAGTCGTAACGGTTTGGGCCGGATGAGCCGTAGTAATAAGGAATTCCAAGCTTCGATTGGATACCGCGCATGATCCCCGTGGACGTTGAAGAGCTATATGACATTTTTCCGGCCGCCGCTGAGCTCAAAGCATTCAGAGGGCTGGAAGAGCCGGTTTTTTTGACCAGCGGGTTATTTTGTACTGAGGGAATTACGATTTTTGAAGTAAGTACAGGTCTGGTGAATACGGTGTTCGACGGCATTGAAGAGGTAAGTGATCTCGTTTTATCGGGTGCGGCTGAGGGCGTTTGATTAATTGGCTGGCTCGAAACCGTTTTCACTATTCTTTGACGATCCTGAGCGGCCCCGGCAGAAACAAACCCTGTACAAGCTATAACAACGCATGACGATAGGTATGAAATCCTCTTCAAATTTTTCAAAACTTATTCTCCTGATTTCTTGAATTGTTAGATGGGAAAGCTTGGGGAGTTGGGTGAAACTGGTCACCTACTTTTAAAAATACTGCTAAAACAAAGAAACTTCCAAAATCCAACTTTTAGATTATGCGAACGACCCTGATTGTGTGTGTGAATTTGGCCCGACTGTAGAAATTGTCGTGGAAAGTGAATCCAAAAGCGAACGCCGAATTGTCTTCAAATTACAAGCCGAATATTAAGATAGCATTACCAAAGACGATATGCAAACGCGCTCAGTCGTTTACACCCGCGTCCGGGTCTTCTTTATTTTTCTGATAAAGAAGACCCCGCCTCACCTCCCCGGTTTCCGCGTTCCAAGTTGTCCGTTGTATGACTTCAAATACTTTCAATCAAAAGCGGTTTCCAAAAAAAATCACACCGAAAGTTTTGAGACCGGTCTTCTTTTCAAAACCGAAAGCGGCAGCGACCGAATTCTTGCAGCTTTTCTGACTTTAATCGCCAATAAAAAAGCTCGAATATTAATATTCGAGCTTTTCGCCTTTAAAATAAAGATTTTTATTTAAGCAGAAAATGACGTTCCGCAACCACACCCGCCGGTTGCATTCGGGTTCTCAAATGTAAACCCCGAACCCATCATATTGGTCGTATGATCGATAGTAATGCCGTTTAAATACTGCGCCGAAAACATATCGACAAAAAGCCTGACTTCCTGTTGGTCGAGAATAAAATCGCCCTGCTTAGATTCCTCTTCTATAATCAAACTATATTGAAAACCCGAACAACCGCCCGGCACAACCCTTACGCGAAGCCCGGCCGTTTCCGGCAGATCGTCTTCGCTCGCAAGAAATTTCTTTATTTCGACCGCCGCGCTCGGCGTAACGGTTAATTCGACTGACGGTGCTGCAACTGCTGACATGTGTTTTTTTACTCCTATCAAAAATATGGACTCGCAAATAGCGAATCCTTACATTAATTTCAATTTTATATCAAAACTCTGAAAATCGCAAATTTATAAAACCTGCCTACTAACTTAAATTACCTGATTCATGCTGCTTCTGAGCGCCTGGAAAGCTTGTTCGCACGCGAACGAAATAAAAAATTATTTAGCCCGCGACATGATAACCAGTTCCGGCTTCATCGCTTCGATAGAGATCTGCCGTGCGACTTCTTCCGCAACTTTGTGAAAAGCCTGTGATTGCGGCGATTCCGGCGCCGAAACTACTACGGGCACGCCTTTGTCTCCGCCTTCGCGGACTTCCATTCCGAGCGGCACTTCGCCGAGAAAGTTGAGGCCGTATTCGTCGCACAATTTCTGCCCGCCGCCCGTGCCAAAAATTTCGTAGCGGTTTCCCGTATCGGGAGCGATAAAATAAGACATATTCTCTATCACTCCGAGCACCGGAATATTCACCGTTTCAAACATTTTTACCGCCCGGCGAACATCGGACAGTGAAACTTCCTGCGGCGTCGTTACCAGCACGGCACCCTGAACAGGAACCAACTGCGCCAGCGAAAGCTGGACGTCGCCCGTTCCAGGTGGCATATCCACTATCAAATAATCAAGTTCGCCCCAGTTTACATCGGTCAAAAATTGTCGCACGACGCCGTGAAGCATCGGCCCGCGAAGGATCATTGGCTTATCGGGCGGAACCAGAACGGCCATTGAGATCATTTTCACGCCGTGCGCTTCGATAGGAATTAGTTTGCCGTCTAAAACTTCGGGCTGGTCATAACCTGTGCCGAGCATGATCGGAATATTCGGCCCGTAAACGTCCGCGTCCATGATGCCGACCTTTGCTCCGTCCTGCGCGAGCGATACCGCCAAATTCACCGCGACCGTTGATTTTCCGACGCCGCCTTTTCCGCTGGAGACGGCTATGATGTTTTTAACACCGGGAATCGCGATATTATTCGAAACGCCGCGCCCCTGCGGTACTTCGGCGTCCATAATGACGTTCACTGAATTAACACCAGGAAGATTTGAAACTATCTCGCGCGCCTGTGTTTCCATTTCCTCTTTCACCGGACATGCGGGAGTCGTCAACACTATCCGAAACGAAACATCGCCCCCTGCAATAACAAGGTCGCGGATAAAACCGAGCATTACGATATCCTTGCGAAGGTCAGGATCGATGATCTGCTTTAAAGAATCCAATATTATCTGTTCTGATATTTGAGTCATTATGTAAATACGAATTGCCGTTATAAAGTAAAAGGTATTGTTAAATAGTGGTGAGTCGAGAGTCAAGAGTCGTGAGTCAGAACCGCGAGCGGCAGCGACCGGGTTCTTTGCAGTATTCCGACTCAAGACTCGTATTTATGAAAGAAGTTAAAATTTATTGGATGGAAAATTGCTCTACGTGCCAAAAGGCAGTTCGATGGCTTGACCGTCGCGGCATAAAAGTTTCTAACTTTCGGGATATTAAAGAAAAACCGTTGAACCGTGCCGAGGTGGAGAGACTTGTTAAAATGCTTGGCGAAGCGGACGAGCTTTTTTCCAAGCGGGCGGTTAAGTATCGCGAGTTGAAATTAAGTGAAAAAGTTCTTTCTCGCGAAGAAATGCTTGAGTTGATGTCAGGCGAATATACTTTTTTAAAACGGCCTATCCTGGAAATCAACGGCCACGCGACCGCCGGTTTCTTTGAGAAAAGCTATTTGAGCTTCCTGGAGAAATACTACTACCCAAAAAAATGATGGACGGAGAATCTTTAGACAACTACAACAAAATTCGGGGCGGCGTCACCGGTTTTTACGAGCAGAAACGCGGCCTGATCGCTGTCTGGGGCAAGGAAGCCGTACAGTTTCTCGACGGTCTGATCACAAATAATGTAAAAAAACTGGAAGTCGGCCCCCAAATGCTTGCCGCCTTTCCAAATGCGCAAGGCCGCCTGCTCGCGGTCGTGCGCGTTCTTGGGCAAGGAGACCGTTTTCTTTTCGAGACCGAAGAAGCGACGCGGGAAAAGGTTTTTCAGAATCTCTTTCGCTTCACATTCGCAGGGGATTTTTTTGTCGAGGATCTGTCTGATAATTATCGATATTTCGAAATGCTAGGAACAGAAACACCTAAGTTAGCGGGTGGATTCTTTTACAACTCGGCCACCTCGAACGCTTGTTTTATCTCGAACGAACAGGCAGAGTATTTTCGCAGCGGCCTAACCGCCTCTGGAGCCGTCGAAATTTCCGACGATCTTTACGAAGTTCTCCGCATAGAAAACGGTGTCCTGAAATACGGCGTCGATATGGACGAAACGACAATCGTCCCAGAACTCGGCATTGACGGTTTGATCAGCTATAACAAAGGCTGCTACATCGGCCAGGAGATCATCGCCCGCATCCACTTCCGCGGCCATGTCGCTAAACAATTGACGGGTGTGATCTTGTCAGAACCGCGAGCGGTAGTGACCGGGTTCTTACCGGATGCTGAACTAAGATCTCCTGACGGCAAAAACGCCGGGAAAATCACCTCCGTGACGTTCTCGCCAAAGCTTCACAAAACGATCGCTTTGGGTTACGTTCGATACGATTACCTTGCTGACGGCACAAAATTGCAAGTAATTGATCAAGAGTGGACCGTGAAGAATTTGCCATTTTTTGGTTAAATTTATGGTGCGGGTATATGAAAATGGAAGAATTGGACATCGATTTGCCGAATGCAAAGTTGGCGTATACGATAATTCAATCGCTTTTACAGAGCAATGAGGCTTTGAGTGATCTGCTTGTCGTTATGGCCCATGCACTCGACGAGGATGTTACGAAAGCGCTTACAGCAACGCATGAATGGGAAAGTTATATGGAATCGCGTCGAAATCTGGAGAATACGAAATTGCAGATCGAGAAGTTAACTAAAGAGCTTAAGAGGATGGAAACGGGCACTTAAAAAAAGATGTTTGATCTGATAATAATCGGCGCCGGGCCGGCCGGAATCTCCGCCGCTTTTGAAGCGAAAAAACATAACCTCACCTACCTCGTAGTTGAAAAAGGCCTGATCGGTAATACCATTTACAATTATCCGGTCGGGCTGACGGTATTTTCGACAGTAAATGAGCTTGAATTTGCCAAAGGTGAACTCAAGCCGGCCCGTAAAAAGCCGACCCGTGAAGAGCTTCTTTCGTATTATGTTCGTTTTGTTCTCGAAAATGAGCTGAATATCCAAACGGAAGAAAAGGTTGGAACTGTTGAAAGGCTGAACGATCATTTCAAAATCGTCACCGACAAAGCCGAATACGAATCGAAATCCGTGCTTTTCGCCATTGGCGCGATGGATTATCCGCGGAGCCTCGGCGTAAAAGGAGAGAATCTGCCGAAGGTTCACGATCAATTTCGCGAGACTTATCCATGGGTGAAAAAACGCGCATTGATAATCGGCGGCGGTAATTCGGCGGGCGAGGCGGCGTTGTTTTTAGCCGAAGAAGGTGCGGATACGACGCTCGCGATCTTTCGCAACGACTGGGAAAGCACCGACCCAAAACACGGCTGCATAAAATACTGGGTCAAACAGCCGCTTGAAAAAGAATTAAAAAAAAATTGCCTTAAGCTGTTTTTTCTCGGCAAGGTTCTTGAAATTCGTGAAGATGAAGTCGTGCTGGAAAATGAAAACGGTGAGGTCGAAACTCTGCAGAACGATGTTGTTTTCGTTTTGATTGGATCTGACGCCGATCTGACGATGCTAAAAAAGCTGGGTGTAAAAACAGAAAATGGAAAATCCGGCGAAGTTCCGGTTTATGATGAGGAAACCTTCGAAACAAACGCTCCGGGCGTTTATGTCGCCGGCCATTTTACGAATCACCGGCATATCAAAGAAGCGATCTCCGTTCCGAAAAAGATCGTGCCGAAAATTGCAGCGAAGCTCGTTAGCTCAATGAGGACAAGCTAGGGATTGCGCGTCGCCATTATAAATAAATGACTATCGCCCGGGCCCAAGAAATTCTCAAGCACCAATTCGGCTTCGATTCGTTTCGGATGAATCAGGAGCAGGCGATCGAATCGGTTTTGCAGCGCAAAGACTGCGTGGTTCTTATGCCGACGGGCGGCGGAAAGTCTTTGTGTTATCAGATTCCCGCGTTGATGGCGGACGGGCTGACGCTGGTCATTTCGCCGTTGATCGCTTTGATGAAAGATCAGGTCGACGCATTAAAAAACAACGGCATTGAGGCTGCGTTTTTAAATTCCACGCAAACCGCCCAGACTCAGGTTGAGGTTTTTCGAGCCGTCCGCAGCGGCAAACTGAAACTTTTGTATGTCGCTCCCGAACGGCTTCTGCAAAGCGGCGATCAGTTTATCGATTTTCTGAAATCTATAAAAATCTCGCTGTTTGCGATTGACGAAGCCCATTGCGTTTCAAGTTGGGGTCACGATTTCCGGCCTGAGTACCGGCAGCTTGCTATGTTGAAGGCTGAGTTTCCCGATATTCCCGTGATCGCTCTGACGGCGACTGCAGATAAACTGGTTCGCAGGGATATTGTCGAGCGTCTGGGAATACAAAATGCGGAAGTTTTTGTTTCCAGTTTCAACCGCCCGAACATCACCTACAATGTTGAGACGAAACGAAATTCTTACGCGCGTTTAATTAAATACCTTGAAAAGCGCAAAGACGACAGCGGAATTATCTACTGCCTCAGCCGAAATTCGACGACAAATCTCGCCGAAGACCTGCGCGACGCCGGCTTCAACGCGCTTCCGTATCATGCAGGCTTGGATAAGGAAACTCGCGAAAAGAATCAACAATTATTCCTGAATGACGAAGCGAAAATTATAGTTGCGACCATTGCATTCGGGATGGGCATCGACAAATCGAATGTGCGATTCGTCGTGCATATGGATCTGCCGAAAAACATCGAAAGCTATTATCAGGAAACGGGCCGGGCCGGGCGCGACGGGTTACAGAGCGATGCGCTGCTATTTTTCAGCTGGGCCGATGTAATTAAGTTGAAAGGCTTTGCAGAGGTCGAAGGCAATCAAACCCAGAGCGGGATAATGCTTAAAAAGCTGAATACGATGGGCGAATTCGGCGATCTGAAAACCTGCCGGCGTAAATTTTTGCTCAAATATTTTTCCGAAGAAATGAATGTGGATTGTGGTAATTGCGATAACTGCAATA
>JACDAY010000174.1 GCA_013695195.1 Blastocatellia bacterium
GCGTTATTTGAAATTCTGGCGTTCGTTTTAGGCAATGTTCGTATGCAGCGGCCGGCAATTATCGTAATGACAAAAGTTCCGGGCTTCGCGGATGTAAAAACACGGCTTCGGCCGCTGTTGTCGGAGAGCCAATCTGCCGAGCTTGCCGGATGCTTTCTGACCGACACGATCACTAATCTCGCATCCGTTTTTGAACATCGAGTTATCGCGTTTACACCCGATGACGGCCGCGAGTCGATAGAAACTGTCGTCGGCGGTGATATTTACATTCCGCAGGGCGACGGCGATCTTGGGCAGCGTCTCGATGCGGCAATCGCGGAAGCATTTGAAATGGGATTTGGGCCGGTGCTCGTTATCGGCACGGACAGCCCGACACTGCCGCATGAATACTTGGCCCAAGCATCCGGTCATTTGCAGTCGCATGAAGACGGCGTGGCTATCGGCCCGACCGACGACGGCGGATTTTATCTCATCGGAGTTTCGCGTCCGCGTGAAGGAATATACGACGGCGTAACATGGAGCTCTGATAAAACTTGCGAACAGACCGTCGCCAATATCAAAAACATCGGCGATGTCGATCTGCTAGTCCTGCCGCGATGGTATGACGTGGACGAACCCAAAGACCTTGAGCGTCTGATCGCTGAAATAGATTCAGACGAAGCCGCCCGTGATCGTGCCCCAACAACGAGTCGTTGGTTAACCGCAAATCAGAAGACCTTTGTTTCGGAGCTTCGAATCGTGAAGTTTTTCTTTTTCGGGATGATAAATTCTTCTCTGCTATAAATTCGTTGCAGCCCGTAGGATTTTCGGTATAATCAACCCGCAGATAGAGTGCTTATGCTGAATCGTTCTTCATAATACACGAAAATCGGACTTATGCGGAATGGTTCCGGTCAATCATAAGTTCGGCATCTTTCTGTTGAAGTGTTGCATTAGAAAAATATATTTTACAGAAAGGAATAAATCTCAATATTGAAATTTTTATTCACTGCGTTATCAATCGGTTTGAACAATTGCCGGAAGCCCTTCGTTTATTCTTCAATATGGTGAAAGTACTTAAGAAAGTATCTCTCGTTGTATTCTTTTTGGCACTCGTCACAACCACTTCCGCTGCCGAAAAAAATAAAACTTTTTATCGATTAACGATTGACGCGAGCAGTCCCCGCTTGCTCAAAGTCGAAGCGAATTTCGTTTTGCAGGACAATTTGCTTTATATGGACGAAGCTGGTGCGGAACAGTTTCCGAAACACTGGGCTAACTTCGTTCAAAACGTCAAAATCAAAGACGCGGAAGGAAACTTGCTGGCTGTCGAAGAACTGCCCGACGCGCAGTGGAAAGTAAAATCCCCAATCAACCAAAAAATAACTTTGAGTTACGAAGTCGTTTTGAAGCACGACGATTACGAATGGGCGGGCGGCATTGACGGCATCGCCTTCGCGCGTGATTGGGGCGTGTTTTATGCGGGGCGAACCTTTTTAATTTTGAACGGCAGGAAAAGAAATAACATTGAAGTCGCGTTTTACATTCCGAAAAATTGGCGCGTGACCGCGCCTTGGGAACCGTTGAAAAATAAGAAGAATGTTTTTCTCGCCAAAAATCTGGCTGACCTTTCCGAATCAATATTTTTCGCCGGAACTCACGAGGAAATTTCCTTCAAAAGAAACAATTTCGAGCTTGTTTTCGCCCTCGGCGGAGAAGGTATCGCCTCGCAGAAAGACGCTTATAAAAATCTGTCGCAGGGCGTGCTTGATTATTACATAAATCTGATGGGCAGAATCCCGAATCCGCCGCCTGACAACAAATTCAAAAAATCAATCGTTATCATCAACGCTGGAAAAGACGTAGACGGCGAGGTCATCGGAAATCATATCAGTCTGATTCTCGACCCGAACGGCGACCGTCAAACGCAGATGCTCGCCAAATTTATTTTCGCGCACGAATTTTTTCATCTCTGGAACGGCAAATCCATTAATGTCGCTTCATCCGGCGAAGAATGGTTCAAGGAAGGCGTAACGAACTATTACGCTTTGCAAGCTCTGCATCACACCGGCGCGATAACGGAAAAGGACTATTTCGATATGCTCAATAATTTGTTTTATAAGCGTTACTCGACCGATTCCGGTTTAGGCAAATCTTCGATGCGCGATGTCGCCGCAAGAGCGGAAAAGGATAAACATTGGGGGTTGATTTACGGCGGCGGTTTGTTCGTCGGAATTTGTCAGGATATTGCTATCAGGCAGAAAACCGCCAATCAAAAAAGCCTCGATAATTTGATGAAAAACTTTTTCAAAGAATATGGCGGCACGAACAAAACCTACACGACCGCCGACGTTCAGAAATCCCTGAATGCATTAGGCGAAAAAGACCAAGCGGATTTTTTCAAACAATATGTATTTGGCGTTGAGCGAGTCCCGATTGAGAAATGTTTGTCTTCGGCTGGATTAAACGTCCGAATAGAAAACGGCGAACTGCGAATTAGCAAAAAGGCTTCACCCGATAAATTAGAAGAAGCAACACTAAAGGGAATATTAGGCAAATAGTCTGTTGAATTATAACTGACAACAGATAATCACGCGCTGCCGAACAAATCCTACCATTGGACGTGAGGGCGAAACAGCGACTTTCTTTTGGCGTTGTCTTTTAACTCAGAGTTGCGTGTAATCGGTTTCGCCCCACGTCAATTCAATCGTTGGGCGGCTATCGGTAATTTATGATGCGTAGAGGAAATCAATGGTTAAAATTAGGCGGCATCCTTAGCTTTGTCGTCGCACTTCTGCATCTTGTCATTATTTTCGTCGGTGCGCCGGCTTACAGATATTTCGGCGCGCCTGAAGGATATGCAAGAGCAGCAGAATCTGGTTCGGCTTCTCCTGGGATGCGGACGTTAGTCTTGGTAACCATTTTTGCCATCTGGGGTTTGTATGCTTTTTCGGGCGCGGGAGTAATTCGTCGGCTGCCGCTTTTGAGAATTGCTTTGTTGTTGATAGGCATAATTTACACGCTTCGCGGAGTCTTCGTTTTTCAGCAAATCTTTCAGACACTTACATCTTCGGAGCAGGTTGAGCCGCGTAAAATCGTATTTTCTCTTGTTTCGCTGATAATTGGTTTAGCCTATCTTATCGGAACGGTCATAAATTGGAGAAACTTTCGCGCAAGCAACCGTGAGAGAAAATAAGTGGCGTGTTTCGGTGAAGCCGCCGCCCAACAAATCGTTGGACGTGAGGGCGAAACAGTTACGTTGTTATCGCATTGCGTAGTTACTTTCAGCTTGCGTGTAATATGAAATATTTAATTAAAATTGTGACATGGGTGGGAATCGACGTGTTTTCGAACCGGACCTTCATGTAAAATTATAGATATGAACGATATTGAGATTGCGGTGCGAAGCCGTTATGGAGCAGCGGCACGGCTAAAAGAGGAGGCATTGTGCCGTCCGGTTGAATATAATCCACAGTATTTGAAGATATTACCCGATGAAATAATCGAGCGCGACTATGGATGCGGCGATCCGTCGAGATTTGTGAAAACGGGCGAAACCGTTCTCGATCTAGGGTCGGGCGGCGGAAAGATTTGTTATATCGCATCTCAAATTGTCGGCGAATCGGGCAGAGTGATCGGCGTTGACACCAATAAGGAAATGCTGGCGCTCGCAAACAAATATCGGGGCGAAATGGCGCGGAAGATGGGTTACGGAAATGTGGAATTTCTTTACGGAAAAATTCAGGATTTGAAATTTAATCTGAGTTTGGTTGACGCGCACTTACGCGAAAACCCGATCAAAACGGCTGATGATCTATTCGCTTACGAATCGTTTATAACCGAAACTAAAGCCGAAAAGCCCTTGATTGCAGATGATTCGATGGACGTCATTTTGTCGAACTGTGTCTTGAATCTGGTCAAGTCCGACGATAAGGAGCAGATGTTTCAGGAGATGTTCCGGGTCTTAAAACGCGGCGGGCGTGTTGCGATCTCGGATATTGTTGCGGATGAGGATGTTCCGGAGCATCTTCAGAGCGATCGCGAACTGTGGTCAGGCTGCATTTCGGGAGCATTTCGCGAAGACCTGTTTCTGGAGGCGTTTGAACGTGCTGGGTTTTACGGGATCGAGATTGTAAAACGCGATGAAAAGCCGTGGCGTGTGGTCGAGGGAATAGAATTCCGCTCTGTAACCATTACTGCTTTTAAGGGCAAACAGGGAGCGTGTTGGGAACGCAATCAATCGGTGATCTATAAAGGCCCGTGGAAAAGAGTGATTGACGACGACGGCCACATTCTCGAACGCGGGCAGCGGATGGCGGTATGCGACAAGACGTTTCAGATATACGGCAAAGCGCCGTATGCCGAGCAGATAATCGCAATCGAGCCAATTGAAAATATCGAGCTTTCGGATGCCGCGGAATTTGACTGCAAACGAACCGCAAAGCGAAATCCGCGAGAATCGAAAGGCCTGGAATACAACATCACGGATTTGTCAGGCGCCCGATGCTGCGAACCGGGGAGTGATTGTTGTTAGAAAAATTGTTGCCGCCTTTTCGAATAAAATTTATGCACTACTACAATGAAGAAGACCTGAGTCGTTTCGGAGATATTGCAAAATACAAACCCGAACTATTTGAGAAATTCATGGCCTGGTACGGGGCTTGTCAGGAAGAAGGCGAGCTGACGAAACGCGAAAAAGCGCTTATCGGGCTGGCGGTCGCGGTAACGGTTCAGTGTCCGTACTGCATCGACGCATTTACCAGCTCGTGCCTGGAAAACGGCTCAAACATGGAGCAAATGACCGAATCGATCCATCTCGCTTCGGCGATTCGCGGCGGCGCAAGCCTGATTCACGGCATCCAATCGCACAACGCCCACGACAAGGTGTCGATGTAGTTGGTTAAGTTCTTCACTATGCAAGCAGGGGTTCAGATTGAAAGAAAGGGTGCGCGTACGTTTCCGCGTTCACCGATAAGTTTTCAGGAAAAGCTCGGGCCGGTAGAATTGCGCTCATTGGCGATCGAGACGCTTCAGGTCAATGTTGGCAAGCTCTGCAATCAAGCATGCAAGCATTGCCACGTCGATGCGTCGCCGACGCGGACGGAAATAATGCCGCGTGAAGTCGTCGATGCCTGTTTGCAGGCGCTTCACGAATTCAACATACCGACACTCGATATTACGGGCGGAGCTCCTGAATTGATACCGGACTTCCGATACTTTGTCACAGAAGCGCGAGCGATCCGAGCGAATGTGATCGTGCGTCATAATCTGACCGTAATGCACGAGGAAGGTCAGGAAGAACTGCCGCAATTCTTTGCCGAAAACCGCGTGGAGGTGGTTTCTTCGCTTCCGTATTTCAATGCCGCGAAAACCGATAGCCAACGCGGAACGGGTGTTTTCGATAAGAGTATCGAGGCGCTGAGAAGACTGAACGATGTCGGATTCGGCTTGGAAAACGGGTTGACGTTGAATCTGGTTTACAATCCCGTCGGTGCCTTTCTGCCGCCCGATCAGGCGTCGATCGAGGGCGATTTCAAGCGCGAATTGATGGCTCGTTACGGCATTTCATTCAACAGTCTTTTTACTATAACCAATATGCCCATCGCGCGTTTTCTCGATTGGCTCCGCCGGTCGGGTAACGAAACGCATTATATGTCGAAGCTCGTAAATGCCTTTAATCCGGCGACGGTCGATGGTCTAATGTGCCGCAATCTAATAAGCGTCGATTGGACAGGCCGGTTGTCTGACTGCGATTTTAATCAAATGCTGGACATGCCATTGGCCGACGGATTGCCGCAAACAATTTTCGATTTCAAGTTGGAAAGGCTGTCCGAGCGACGCATCGTTACAGCCGATCACTGTTTCGGCTGCACGGCCGGTGCCGGCTCGTCGTGCGGCGGTGCGGTAGCTGGCTGATAGGCGGAAACGCGCATCTAACGAGAATGCAATCGAACGGCGGAGCTCAAACGATTTCGAAGCAATGACTCTTGGAAAAATAATACGCGAGCTCGCTTTTCCGATCGCCGTCGCAACGTTCGGCGTTTTGGTTTTGCTTGAGCGAAAGCGACCGCTCCGGCGCGAAACCGAACCCGTCGCTCGTCGAACAGGCCGAAATTTGTTTGTCGCGGGCACTGCCGCCGTCGCGATGGCTTTGATCGAAATCCCGATCGCAAAAAGAGCGGCGTCAATGGTCGAACGGAAAAATGTCGGCCTATTAAAGCTGTTCAAGCTGCCTGAATGGCTCGAAATTTCACTAGCGGTGATTCTGCTCGATTACACGCTTTATCTTTGGCACGTTTTGACGCATCGCGTTCCATTTCTGTGGCGATTTCACGTTGTTCATCATGTCGATCTCGATCTCGATGCGTCAACGGCTCTTCGGTTTCATTTTGGGGAGTTGATCGCGTCCGTCGGCTGGCGAGCGATTCAGATCGCTGTCATCGGCGTCACTCCAAAATCTCTGCAGATCTGGCAGGCACTTCTGATTCCATCAATCCTTTTTCATCATTCTAATGTCGAGCTGCCGGAAAGACTTGAGAAATTTCTCAGCAAATTCATCGTTACGCCGCGGCTGCATGGCATACATCACTCGGTTTTCCGAGCCGAAACCGATTCCAACTGGTCAAGCGGATTGTCGGTCTGGGATCGACTGCACGGAACATTTCGCGAAGTTACGGAGCATGCCGATGTAAAGATCGGCGTTCCGGCGCATCAGGATCCACGAACTTTAACGATTGGAAAACTTCTTGCGTTTCCCCTTCGTCCGCATCGGGATTGTTGGCAATTACCGGACAAATATTTAATGGATGAACCGAACGATCAGCATAATCATCCCAACATTTAACGAGGCCGGCGAGATCGGAACAACGCTTGCCGAGTTAAGGTCGCTCGGGGGAAAAACCGAGATCATCGTTGCGGACGGCGGGAGTGATGACGACACGGCCACCATTGCACGCAAACTCGGAGCGGTTGTCGTCGAAAGTCCTCGTGGTCGCGGTGATCAGATGCACGCCGCCGCGCTTGTGTCGAGCGGCGAAATACTTTGGTTCGTTCA
>JACDAY010000198.1 GCA_013695195.1 Blastocatellia bacterium
GCGACCGTGGCGATCAGCGGCCAGATTGCTACATTTCTGACCGGCGTAAAACTCGCTTTGATACTTTTCGTCGGTTTGGGAGCGTTTATCTGGGCAACCGGAGATTTTTCGCATTTCTCGATGATAAATAATGGCGGAACATGCGAGAATGTGCCCGACAATGCACGGTTCGGCGCCGCTACATATAGTTTTGCCGCCGGTTTTGGAGCCGCCATGCTTGGTGCATTATGGGGTTACGATGGCTGGAATAATCTGACCTTCGTGGCGGGCGAGGTAAAACAGCCGGGCCGCAACATTCCGTTAGCGATTATCGGCAGCACGATACTTATAATTTTTCTGTACGTTTTCGTTCACATAGGTTATTTCTACGTTCTCGACCCGACCACGATTGCTTCGGTTCCGGCAAGCTCGTCGGTTGCTAAGGTGGTCGTCAGCGTATTTTTTGGCGGCGATATCACAAGTTTTGCCACGGGATTAGCCGTTGCATTATTTACTGTGGGGCTGATGCTGTCGTCACTTGGAACTCTTCACACTTCTATTCTTTCAGGTTCGCGCGTGCCATATGCGATGGCTCAGGACGGCATGATGTTCCGCCAGCTGGGCCGACTTTCGGTTACGCGCGTCCCTGTTTCGGCCCTAATAGTACAGGGAATTCTTGCATCGGTCCTCGCACTTTCGGGTTCATTCGATACACTGACGGACTATGTCGTTTTTGGTTCCTGGATCTTTTACGCACTTGTAACTTCTTCGATATTTGTATTTCGCCGTCGATATCCGGATGCGGTGCGACCTTACAAAGCCTGGGGTTATCCGGTCGTGCCGGTGGTGTTTCTCCTGGTCGCGGGCTGGCTGCTGATCAACACTGTGATTACAAGCCCAACTCAATCCTTTATTGGAATCGGACTTATAATTCTGGGATTGCCGGTCTATTACTACTTATCTAATAAAGCCAGTAATAACGATAATGGCGAACAGGAAAAATCAAATGTCAACGATGGATAGAAGAAGTGGACAGGAACGCCGCACAGCTGAAAGATTTAAATTAACATTGGATGTTCAATGGGAAAGTATGACCGGGCGGCGAACGGGTACGCTCAGTGATATAAGCAGTAAAGGCTGTTTTATACTTAGCGCCGGCCAGGTTCATGACGGTGAGATAGTAAAGATATTTTTGCCGTTTAGCGACGGGACAAGCATTCCGCTTTTAGGCGAAGTGAGAAATTATGTAAGTGAGATCGGCTTTGCCATGCGTTTTATGGATCTGACAGGACCTCAAACGGATTTCCTCGAAAGTTTTGCAGCAATGCATAGGCAAATCTAGTCTTCTCTGATTTTTTCCAGCGCCTCAAGAGCTATCTCACGGTCATCAAAATGAAATTTGTCTTTTCCGATGATCTGATAAGTTTCGTGGCCTTTTCCGGCGATTATTACGACGTCATTTGCACGGGCTTTCGCTACTGCTGCTAAAATCGCATCGCGTCTGTCCGATACGATCTTATATTCACAACCGGTCTCTTTCATGCCTGTTTCGATTTCTTCTATGATCTTTAAAGGATTTTCGGTACGTGGATTATCCGAAGTGATAATTACATAATCGCTGTTTCGACCGGCAGCTTCGCCCATAGGACGGCGTTTCGTTTTGTCTCTATCGCCCCCGCATCCAAAAACCGTGATGATCCTGCCATTGGTAAGGTCTCTCGCCGTTTTCAGAACATTCAGCAAAGCGTCGTCCGTGTGAGCATAATCGACTACTACTGCAAAATCGCCGTCGTGCGGCACTCTCTCAAACCTGCCCGGAGCACCGGCGCAAATTTCCAGGCCGTTCCGAATTGCATCCAATCCGTAACCGAGTTCAAGAGCTGCTGAGGTTGCGGCGAGCATATTGTACACATGCGGTTTACCGACAAGCGGGGAGATGATCTGTCGTTTGCCGGCCGGTGTGCTGAGCAGAAAAGATGTGCCCCGCGC
Organism: Blastocatellia bacterium; assembly: GCA_013695195.1. Taxonomy (GTDB): domain Bacteria; phylum Acidobacteriota; class Blastocatellia; order Pyrinomonadales; family Pyrinomonadaceae; genus OLB17. The sequence continues at coordinate 1,969 of JACDAY010000198.1, forward strand.
CAAGGATACTTCAATATTTGCTGCCGTAACATCCGCTTTTTTATTAAGCGAGAAGGTAATGATTTTTTGGCCGCTCTCCTTTAATTCATTTGCGAGTTTTTGGCCCCAATCATCGTCAATATTTATAGCACTCGATGCCGGCTTTTCGCCGAGACGTCCGTCGAAAAGTGTTTTCTTCGCATCAAAATAATTTTCCATCGTTAAATGATAGTCGAGATGATCACGTGTAAGGTTGGTGAAAATCGCTACTTTGAACTTTAACCAATCACAGCGATTCAGGTCGATGGCCTGGGAGGACGTTTCCATAACCGCCGTTTTACAGCCTTCGTTAACTGCTTCCCGCAAAAAACGGTTTGTATCCGAAGCTTCGGGCGTTGTACGTACGGCCGGCTCCGATCTGTCGCCGATGCGGTATTCGACGGTCGTCAGCATAGCAGCTTTTTCATTCGCGGTTTTGGAGAGTGCAAAGCAAAGATAGGTTGTTGTGGTTTTACCGTTTGTACCTGTAATGCCGATCAGATCGAGATCGTGCGACGGATTTCCGTTTATAACAGCAGCAGCTTTTGCAAGTGATTTACGCGCGTTTTTTACTTTCAGCCAATTGCCCTGGAAATTTTCCGGCGGATCATATTCCGAAATAATTCCCGCGCTGCCGCGACGCATTACATCGCCGATAAAACGATGACCGTCCACGGTTAAACCTCGAATTGCGACAAACAGCGTATTTTCTCCTGCCTGCCTCGAATCGTGTGTAACATCCGTCACGAGCGTTGAATCACTGCCTGAAAATTCAGCGTTTATTGCCAGCGCGACTGTTTTGATTGTAGTATCCTGAGAGATCAAAAATTTAATCCTAAGATTTTTTTCGTTCGGTTGATATTGAAGTCAGTGAATGAACAAATTTAATTGTCCTGAATTATACGACAACAAGAAAATTTGCACGAACAAACAATTTTGAATTGCGTATAGATATTCTAGGTGGAGGTTAAATATAATGAACTTTATCAAAATCATTCTGGCTATACTTGGTCTCATATTCGGCTTTATGGTCGTATTTTGGCTGCTGGGGATCGTTTATTCTTTAATTTGGTATGTTTTTTGGCTCGGTTTGCTCGGCGCGGTCGGTTACGGGGGTTATAAACTTTTTAAAAAGGCGGAGGCAAAAACCCTTGGGGGCGGAATGCCAACAGGGATCGGCGAAGCGAAAGATTACGACATGTCGTGGGAAGAATACGAGCGAAAGTATCTCTCGAAATAGTCGGCTAGACATTATTTGCTGCATTAGGTAGATTTAGGTTCACGCGCCGGAACGCAGGCTGCCAGCCGAGCAACGTCGTTCACGGCGTGAATCTTTCATTCGCGCTTGCGGCAGGCTGGGAGCCTGCGGTCCGACCATATCTGCTGAGGTGGCGTAATTGGCAGCCGCGCTAGACTTAGGATCTAGTGCCGAAAGGCGTGCGAGTTCGAGTCTCGCCCTCAGCACCAAAATCAGAAGTTTCAAGTTCAAAGTTCCGAGTTCAAAGTCCGATTGGTACCACGACACGGCCCTCATTCGACATTTAAATCCAACTTAGTTATCCTTTTTTTAGTAAATGAAAACTGAATTAAAAGAAATTTCTCCTACCCAGCGGGAGATTAAAATCGAGGTGGACGCCGACGCCGTAAAAGAAGCTTACGGAAAGGTTAGTCAGAAGTATGCGAAGGGTGCCAGTGTGCCCGGATTTCGTAAAGGCTATGCACCGCTCGATGTGATCAGGCTTCGGTATAAGGAAGAGATCAAGAATGAGGTTCTGCAGGAGATTTTACCTTCGAAGGTTGCCGAGGCGATTCAAGAATATGAGTTGCAGCCATTGACGGAACCGCACCTTCATATTGAAGATGCTGAAAACATAAAGGTGAACGGCTCGCAGCCGATCGGGCTTAATGTGCATGTCGAAGTGATGCCGGAAATCCCTACTCCAAAGTACAAAGGCATTGAAGTTACACGCCGCCGAAGGCCGGTCGAGGATGCGGAAATTGAAGAGCTGATCGCGAATCGCCTGCAGGAATATGCGGTCCTGATCCCTGTGGAAAACCGCAAATCGAAAATCGGAGACACGGTCATTGCTGATCTGGAAGGCATATTCACCGACGACCCCAACGGCGAGCCGATCAAGGCCGATGATCTCGAAGTTGTTTTGGGCGATGAGGTTATCGAGAAAGCCTTTACCGAAAATTTGGCCGGTGTAACAGAGGATGAAGAGAAGGAATTTACAGTTTCGTATCCGAAGGAATTCTCTTCAGCCGCTCTAGCTGGAAAAACAGTTAATTATAAGGCGAAGATAAAGTCAGTTGGCATTATGGAAGTGCCGGAACTGAACGACGAGTGGGCAGAAAGCCTCGACGAAGGCTATAAATCCCTGGCCGATTTGAGAAAACAACTTCGGGCTGATCTCGAAACTTACGCGAACACGGATGCAGACGCACGTTTGCGGAACCATACGATCGCCAAAATGATCGAAGACAATGCTTTTGAAGTTCCGAACACGCTGATCGAATCGCAGGCACGAAATTTGTTGAACAATTTCGCCCGCGACCTGCAGCAGCGCGGCGTGGATCTCAATAAAGTCGAAAATGATTTTGTTCAAATGGCTTTTAACCAGATGAAAACGCAGGCTGAACGGGATGTACGCGGCGCGATGCTGCTTGATAAGATAGCCGAAACTGAAAAGATCGATGTGTCGGACGCTGAAATTGAAGAGGAAATTGGCAAGCTTGCCAATTATTACAAATCTACTGAGGATGAAGTCCTTGATTCACTCGAAAAACAGGGCGGAGATGCCACGATTCGAAACAATCTCCGGACACGAAAGTCGATTGAAGCATTAATAGCTAAAGCCAAAGTCATCGAGGGCGAATGGATCGATGAATCGATCGGCGATACGGAGGATGGCGGGAATAAAGAGAAGAGTAGTAAAACGATAGGCAAAAAGGCCGTAACCGACGAGGCAAAAACACCTCCAAAGAAAAAGGCAAAAAAGAAAGCTGCGAAATAAGGTGTTCGCCGCTTTTGCGGCTTGCATTTTAAAAGATAAGCTGTAAAATCAAAAACCGAAACGGCAATAGCCGTCGAATCAATCACTTATCTTCACTGAATTAAACCAAAATATAAAGTACTTGCTTATAGCATTAATAAAAGAGAGAAGAACATTATGTTAGTTCCAATGGTTGTCGAACAGACTTCGCGCGGAGAACGGGCGTTTGATATTTATTCGCGGCTTTTGAAGGACAGTATTATCTTCATCGGCACCCCGATTGACGACATGGTGGCGAATTTGCTTGTTGCCCAGCTGCTTTTTCTGGAAGCGGAAGACCCGGAACGCGATATCAACCTGTACATCAACAGCCCGGGCGGCTCGATCACTGCCGGAATGGCGATCTACGACACAATGCAGTTTATCAAAAACGACGTAACGACGATCTGTGTCGGTCAATGCGCCTCGATGGGAGCATTTCTACTGGCGGGCGGGACAAAAGGAAAAAGATTTGCCCTGCCTCATTCGCGAATACTGATCCATCAACCTTCCGGCGGAGCCCAAGGGCAGGCAACGGACGTTCGGCTGATGGCCGAAGAAATCCTGCGAATGCGTGAAATGATATCGAGGCTCCTGGCTCATCACACGGGCCAAAGCTATGAACAGATCGAGTTGGATGTAGAACGTGACAAGATCCTGACAGCGGCACAGGCCAAGGATTACGGACTTATCGACGAGGTTATAGAACACAGGGACAAATAATTTTAGATTTTTGATTTTAGGTTTTGGATTCAAGATATCCGAATTGACTTCAGTATTCCTGACCAATCCAAAATCCAAAATCGGAAATCCAAAATCTAAATATGGCGCAATTCCGACGACCCGAAGAACTTCTCTGCTGCTCATTTTGCGGCAAGTCTCAGAACGACGTTCGCAAGCTGATCGCCGGCCCCGGCGTTTACGTTTGCAATGAATGCATCGACATCTGCAACGAGATCATCAATGACGACGAGCAGACGGAAACTTCGGCAGCACGCACGACTATTCCAAAGCCTCAGGAAATCAAGAATTTTCTTGACGAATATGTCATCGGGCAGGACGACTCGAAAAAGCGTTTGTCCGTAGCCGTTTACCAGCATTATAAGCGTCTTGAAATGGCCAAGCGGCGTTCGGACATCGAGCTCCAGAAATCGAATATTCTTCTAATCGGGCCGACAGGAACCGGAAAAACACTTCTAGCTCAGACACTTGCGAGAGTTTTGAGCGTCCCTTTCTGCATTGTTGACGCAACGAGTCTGACCGAAGCCGGCTATGTCGGCGAGGATGTTGAGAACATTTTACTGCGGCTTCTTCAGAACGCCGGTAACGATGTCGAGCGGGCGCAGCAGGGAATTATCTATATCGATGAGATAGACAAGATCTGCCGTAAGGACGACAATCCGTCGATCACCCGCGATGTTTCGGGCGAAGGCGTACAGCAGGCTCTTTTGAAAATTCTGGAAGGAACCATTGCCAATATTCCTACCGGCGGCGGCCGCAAGCATCCTCAGCAGGATTTTATACAACTCGATACGACCAACATACTTTTCATCTGCGGCGGAGCATTTATCGGCCTTGAAAAGGTGATCGAGAAGCGTTTCCGCAACAAGTCCCTCGGTTTTCAGGCTGACATCAAGTCGAGCTCGCAAAGACAAAACGAAGCTTTCGGCAAGCTCGAACCCGAAGATCTCATGCATTACGGCTTAATTCCGGAATTTGTCGGGCGGCTGCCGGTTGTCGGCACCCTGAAGGAGCTGGACGTGAACGCCCTGATACAAATCCTGACAGAGCCTAAAAACGCGCTTGTCCGGCAGTATCAGAGAAAGTTCGAGTTTGACAACGTCGGGCTGAAATTTACGGAAGAAGCTCTGCGTGCAATTGCTCAGGAGGCTTATAAACGCAAGGTCGGAGCCCGTGGGTTGATGATGATAATGGAAGAAATTCTTCTCGAATCAATGTACGTTCTGCCGTCGGAAAAGAAGGTCAAGGACATCTTAGTAACCCGCGAAATGGTCGAACGCAAAGCTCCCGTCTTCGACGTCATTGCCCGGATCGAAGAAGCCGCATAGTCGGAGATCCGCACTCATTTAGGCAAGATGCCCGTGCTCCAATTAGATTTAAAAATTAAAATTGACGATGTAATAGACGTTTACTTATCCCGCACGTTAGGAAAAACGATAGCGTAAATTTTTTGACGCGGCTTTTTATTGCATTTTTCGGGCAATTTTGAGTAAATAGAATTGCCCTGTTCTTACACTCGAATAAATTTACCCAAGCAAGTTTTTTACTTCTGAAGTATGCAAGAATTCACAGACCAGATGCCTTCGGACATTAAACGGTACCCGATGGTGCCCATCCGCGACGTTGTTATTTTCCCTTACACAAAGGTCGCCTTTAAAATCGGGCGGCCAAGCTCTGTTCGTGCACTGGAAGAGGCGATGACGGGCGACCGGGATATCTTTTTGGCGACGCAGCACGATGCGACGATCGACGAGCCGAATGTGGAGCAGATCTATTCGGTCGGCACGCTCGGACGTATTCTGCAGGCTCAGAGGCAGGAAAACGGTCAGATCAAGGTTGTCGTCGAAGGCCGGGAACGCGGGCAGTCTGTCCGTGTCGAGCAGGATTCTGACGGAATGTTCTACGCGCATGTCCGTAAAGTCGCCTCGGTCGACGAATCCGGTTTCAGAACCGACGGATTGCTGCAGAAAATACACACCTTGGTCGAGCAGTTTTTACGCGTTTCGCCGGATGCATACACGGACGCACTTCACGCAAGCCTGCGTGGAATTTCGGCAGCTCAGATTGCTGATTCCATGTCGTCGCATCTCCGCATCAGCGTCGAAGAAAAGCAGACACTTTTGGAAACAGTTTCCGTGCAGGAACGCCTTCAAAAACTCACCGAGGTTCTCGAAGCCGAGATTGAAAAACGCCAGCTTGACCGCTCGATTCATTCGCGGACAAAAAAGCAGATGGACAAGCATCAGCGCGAGTACTATTTAAACGAGCAGATCAAGGCGATCCACAAGGAATTGGGGCGCAAGGACGACAAGGCCGAGCTCGAAGACCTCAAGAAAAAGATCGAAGAGGTCGGAATGAGCGAAGAGGCCAGGGACAAGGCTGTGCAGGAATTTTCAAGGCTCGAGGCAATGCCGCCGATGTCGGCCGAAAGCACGGTTTCTCGCACGTACCTGGATTGGCTGATAAATGTGCCTTGGAAAGAACGCTCGGAGGAGATCGACGATCTTATTGATGCCGAAAAGACTCTTAACGAAGACCATTACGGCCTGGAAAAAATCAAGGAGCGTATTCTGGAATTTCTCGCAGTCCGTCAGCTTGTGAAAAATCCGAAGGGAACGATCTTGTGTTTTGTCGGCGCTCCGGGAGTGGGAAAAACCTCTCTCGGCAAATCTATCGCGAATGCGACCGGGCGGAAATTTATGAGGCTTGCTCTCGGCGGAGTCCATGACGAAGCCGAGATTCGCGGCCACCGCCGGACTTATATCGGAGCTTTGCCGGGGCAAATAATTCAATTGATGAAACGTGCCGGTACGATAAATCCGGTGATTCTGCTGGACGAAGTCGATAAACTCGGCCGCGATTTTCGCGGCGATCCCAGCTCGGCCTTACTGGAAGTTCTCGATCCGGAACAAAACTACACATTCCGCGACCACTATCTAGATGTGGATTACGACCTTTCTAATGTGTTTTTTATCGCAACCGCCAACGTGCTGCACACGATTCCGCCTGCATTGCAGGACAGGCTGGAAATATTAAACCTTTCCGGTTATACGGAACGCGAAAAGGTCGAGATTGCCAAGCGGCATTTGATTGTCAAGCAATGCGATAGTAACGGCATCGATCCTGAAAAAGTGAGATTCACGGACGACGGAATTCTGGAAACGATCCGGCATTACACTCGAGAAGCCGGCGTCAGAAATCTGGAGCGCGAGATCGGTTCGTGCCTGCGAAAGATAGCCCGTAAATACGTTATCTCGGAAGCGAAGGACGATTTCCGCGTCGTCGTCGATGCCGAAAAAGTGCGGGAGCTTTTAGGGACGATACGTTTTCGCAAACAGGACATTGCCCGCAAAAGTGAGATCGGTCTGGTAAACGGCCTTGCGTGGACGGAGGTCGGGGGCGACGTATTACAGGTTGAAGCAACACTCGTCGAAGGAAAGGGCGAAGTAACATTGACCGGTAAGCTCGGCGAGGTCATGCAGGAATCTGCCCGTGCGGCCTTGACATGTGTTCGCTCGCGGGCAGAGGCCCTCGGAATCAACCCGAAAGATTTTCGCGAAAAGGACCTTCACATTCACGTGCCCGAAGGCGCGATCCCTAAAGACGGCCCAAGTGCCGGTATCACTATTGCGACCGCGATGGTCTCGGCCTTGACAAAAAAACGCGCGCGGCATGACGTTGCGATGACGGGAGAGATCACATTGCGTGGCAAGGTTTTGCCGATCGGCGGCGTAAAGGAGAAACTGCTGGCTGCCCACCGCTTTGGGCTTAAGACGCTTATCCTGTCAAAAGAAAATGAAAAAGACCTCGCAGATATCCCCGAAGAAGTTCGGGAAGACCTGACGATCCACACGGTGGATACGATCGACGAGGTCCTGAAATTTGCTCTGGAAGCTGACAAGGGCGAGGATGTGCTTGTAACCCCGCAGCTTTGGAATGCGGATACGACATCCGCAGATATAACGACTGCGGTTGAGTAGCTTGTTCAGAGTTACGGCTTCGGCCGCGAAGCTCTTAGTCACACCCAAGCGGTAACTCTGAAAAGATTGTATTGCTATGGTTTTGCGGTACCGGCCTTTACCCCTTCGATAATGTTATGAACTTCCAGTATTTCGGGTTCACCACCGTCAATGCCTAATTCGTCCATAATAGGTTTCAGCGTTTGCCCAAATCGTTCGAAGGATTCAGTCGAGTCCCAAATATCGCTGACTCGAAGATTGTCCTCGTCGCCGAAACACACGTGATAAAGCCGGCCCGCAGGCGCACCCACTCCGGCCTGTTCAAGCCGTTTTACGGTTTCAGCATATTTCGCAGAGGTAAAGCCCTGCGACGCGAATCTCATTACAATAGCCATGATTTCCTCCTTTTGGTTATCTTCTGATAACTGGTTTAGAATCGGGGAGAATGTGTGTGGAGATTCGGATGGTATCATTATAAGATCAGCCGGGCAAAGATCGCTATGAAATAAGATCAGCCGGGCAAAGATCGCTATGAAAATTTCTTCCGCTGAGTTTGTAAAAAGCGCTTTTGACCGGACCCATTGGACAACGGATGGCCTGTCGGAGATCGCTTTTATTGGACGGTCAAATGTCGGTAAATCGTCGCTATTGAACTCGCTGCTCCAAAGAAAAGGTTTGGCACGGACATCGAATACACCAGGACGAACCC
>JACDAY010000233.1 GCA_013695195.1 Blastocatellia bacterium
AATTGATCCAGCCTGCTCCGTTTTTCCTTGGGCTTTTGGGCCATCAATTTTTCCGCGTCATTCACCAGGGAACTATAGAAAAATTTGGGAGAGACTGGGTAAAACCCGGGAATATTGTTACGAGCGGTGCCTTCAAGCTTCAGGCTTACCATCCATACGATGAAGTAATCGTCGTTAAAAATCCGAATTACTGGGACGCCGGGATGGTCAAGCTTGACCGTATCGAGTTTTATCCGATGGAAGAAGCGACGACTATGATGAACCTTTACAAGGCCGGATCAGTGGACGCGATGTATAACCATGTACCGCCAGCCGCCTGGAACGAAGTCGTCAAGCAATACAAGGATGAATACCTGAATTTTCCGGAAATAACTATTGAATACTACACGATAAATGTGAAGAAACCGCCAATGGACAATCTGAAAATTCGAAAGGCCTTCGCTCTGGCAGTCGATCGCGTGGCATTGGCGAAATTCCGCAAAACGACCAAACCTCTTGTAGATTTTTCACCAGAAGGGATTTTCCCGAAATACGAAGAAGCGCGAACAAGGGTTTATTCGGAACAATTGAAGAAACAGGGCAGCTCGCTCGAAGAATGGAAAGCACGCATATTCGATCCCGAAAAAGCCCGCAAGATATTGGCAGAGGCTGGTTATCCGGTGCAGAAAAACGGAAACACATATTCATGTCCGACGTTTCCTATCGAGCAGGTCGAGCTTCTTTACAATACGGCAGAGAGCAACAAGGCCGTTGCCGAATTCATTCAAGCCCAGTGGAAGCAAAATCTGGGCATTACGGTTCCGCTTAACAACCAGGAATGGAAAACATTTCTTAATGTCCGTAAGAAACTTGAATATAACGGCTTGGCGCGGGCCGGGTGGGTCGGCGACTATATGGATCCGTTCACATTTCTCAACCTTTTTTATTCGCAGAACAACGACAGCTCGACCGGCTGGCACAACCCCAAATTCGACAAGATGCTCGACGATGCGAACAAGGAACTCGACGAGATAAAACGTTTTGAAAAACTGGCCGAAGCTGAACTTTTTATGATGCAGGACCAGCCGGTGATCCCGCTTCAAACGCAGGCAACGAATTGGATCAAAAAGCCTTATGTAAAGGGATTGTATCCCAATCCCGGAACCCTGCATCCGTGGAAATTTGTGTACATCGAACGTGATCCGAACAAATGGGATCAGAACGTCGAAAATATAATGACGAACCGCGATGAATGGGTACACAGCCAAATTGACCGCCTGACGGCCACGCAGGAACAAATGAAGCTGTCGAAGGAAGCTGAGACTGTAAACACGATTGTTGAATAATTTATGGATGAAAAGAAATTTCAGAGAGCAATCGACACTATTTCACTAACCGCGCAAAATTTTATACTGGTCTGCGGCAACTGCTAGAGGATCAGAGGAAGGCGATGAAGCGGCCGGAGAAGCTATGCAGGAAGTCTTTGATTTTGTACAAATCTATTGCGGAACAGGGCAAAGAAATCCGTCAAATATAATATTTGCAGTATGCGGGATGCACAAAGAAACAGACACACGATTGAACGACGGTGATCTTTATGGCGGAAAAAAATTTTTTTAGCGAGAAAAGAAAAATTCTAATAGTCGAAACAGAATGCTAAGTTTCATACTTAAACGATTATTTATCATCATTCCTATGGCGCTGTTGGTTATTACGCTGACCTGGGCGCTTATCCGGATCGCACCGGGCAGCTTTTATTCAGGCGAAAAGCAGCTGCCTCCGGCGATCGAAGAAAATATCAAGAAAAAATACGGGCTCGATAAACCCTGGTATTCGCAGTACCTCCTTATGCTCGGGAACGTAACGTGCCGGACATTGGCCGAAGGCGAGGTAACGAAAAACGGGCTTCAGTTCTCTATCGGCCAAACGACGGTCAAATGCTTCGATTTCGGCGATTCTTTAAAATATCAGGGCCAATCGGTAAATGAGATCATCAGGCGGCATCTGCCCTATTCGGTGACGCTCGGAATTCTGGCGTATCTTTTGGCCCTTGTGATCGGTTTAGCTGCCGGCATTATTGCCGCTCTGAAGCAAAACTCGCCCTTGGATTACGGCTCTATGGCACTGGCCATGCTCGGTCTTTCACTGCCAAACTTTGTTCTGGGGCCGATTCTGGTCCTCGTGTTTGCTCTCGGCCTGCATTGGCTGCCGCCGGCCCGCTGGGGGAATCTTTCGAATGTGATTCTTCCGGTTATTACCTTGGCGGCAATCTATATGGCCTACATCGCGCGGCTCACCCGTGCGGGAATGCTGGAGGTAATGCGCTCGGATTATATCCGCACGGCGCGTGCAAAGGGTCTGAATGAAACGACCGTTTTGCTAAAGCACGGATTGCGCGGCGGAATTATCCCGGTGGTTTCATTCACAGGCCCGGCACTTGCCGGACTCCTGGCAGGAACGGTCGTTGTTGAAAAGGTTTTTGCCATTCCGGGCCTTGGCAATATTTTTATCCAGGCGGTTTTGAATCGCGACGAGCCATTAATTTTAGGAATTGTAGCATTTCTTTCGATATTGATAATGATCTTCAATCTCGCTGTCGATATTTCCTACGGATTCTTAGACCCGCGAATTCGATACGAATAAATTTATGACGACGGTAGAACAAATAATAAGCAGCTCAACTGTCCGGCCAAAGAGATTTCGCGTGGATGAGTTTCGGAAGATGACCGAAGCCGGAATTTTGCCCGAGGAAAGCGGCTGGGAAATTATTGACGGATTCCTTATAGACAGAATGACAATCGGAAGTAAACACGCAAGTATCGTTAAGCGTCTCAATAAACTATTGGCTGAATTTTTAACAAATCAAGTAATCATTTCTGTTCAGGATCCGATTCACGTCGATGATTACAATGAGCCCGAGCCGGACATCACGCTTCTAAAGCCACGCCCTGATTTTTATGCGGAAAGCCATCCGACTCCTTCCGACGTGCTGTTGCTTATCGAGGTCTCGGATTCAACGATCGGATATGACCGCGGCATTAAAATGAAGCTTTATGCCGAAGCAGGAATAATCGAAGTCTGGCTCGTGAATTTGTTGGATGAAACAATTGAACGGTATTCTTTACCGGCGAACGGCCGGTTCGGTTCGGTGGAAACTTTTAACAGGGGCGATTCTATACATTCAATTTCCCTGGAATATTTAACGTTAAATGTAGATGAAATTTTAGGTTCCCAATAGTTTATGACGGAAAATGTCGAAATAGTAAAAGGTGCATCGCTTTGGGGCGACGCGTGGAAGCGCCTTTTGAAGAATAAACTGGCCGTTTTCGGTTTGATCGTGATCTCGATAATGGTAATCGCGGTCATTATCGGCCCGGCTATTATACGTTGGACGACCGGATTTACGCCAGATTATATACCGTCGGATGTCGGCAGCGGCGAATTGGTCTCGTCCTTTCCGCCGTCGATGACACATCCCATGGGAACCGACGACCAGGGACGCGACCTGCTGGCCCGCGTGCTGCAGGGCGGGCGAATCTCGCTGACGGTGGGTATAATTTCCACGTTCGTATCGCTGCTCGTGGGTGTTTCCTACGGCGCGATCGCGGGCTTTCTCGGCGGGCGAATCGACAACCTGATGATGCGGATCGTAGATATCATTTACGCAATTCCTTATATTCTCATCGTTATTGTTTTGCTCTCCGTTTTTGGCGGCCCGAACACTCCGAACTGGATTCAATCGCTCTCGGAAACATTCGGCGGCGCCGGAAATCAGGGCATGAGCCAGATTTTCCTGCTGTTTTTCGCGCTTGGCCTCGTGTCATGGCTGACGATGGCTCGCGTCGTCCGGGGACAAGTATTGTCGCTCAAAAATCAGGAATTCGTTTTAGCTGCAAGAGCCACCGGAGTTTCCTCATTCGGAATAATCTTCCGCCATCTCGTGCCCAACGCACTCGGCCCTGTGATAGTTTACGCGACGCTTACGGTTCCGAGCGTCATGCTGACCGAAGCGTTCTTATCATTTCTCGGTCTCGGCGTGCAGGCTCCTTACGCGTCCTGGGGAAGCCTCGCCTCCGACGGCATCAAAAATATCTCGATCTTTCCATGGCAGTTGATATTCCCGGGCGTAACGATGGCATTGACATTATTTTCCCTGAATTTTTTGGGTGATGGTTTGCGGGATGCTCTTGATCCCCAGACACGAAAATTCTGAGCCGGACGCTGACTTTACCTTATTAAATGACCAATCACAACGGCACAATTCTAACGGTTAACGACCTAAAAACCTATTTTCAAACCGAAGACGGCATTGTCAAAGCCGTTGACGGCATTTCGTTTCAGCTGCAAAAGGGCGAGACGCTAGGCATCGTGGGCGAATCCGGCAGCGGCAAATCGGTAACCAATCTTTCGGTAATGCGGCTTATTCCCGAGCCTCCGGGAAAGATCGTTAACGGTGATATTATTTTCGACGGCATAGACGTTCGCGAGCTGGCGATCGACGAGGTGCGAAAGATCCGCGGCAAGCGCATGGCGATGATCTTTCAGGACCCGATGACGTCGCTCAATCCGTTTTTGAGGATTTCCTCGCAGTTGATGGAAGTAACGCGGCTTCATCTTGGACATAATAAAAAGCAGGCTTACGACCACGCGATAAAAATGCTCAAAACGGTCGGAATCTCCGACGCCGAAGAGCGTATCGACAGCTATCCGCACGAATTTTCCGGCGGTATGCGGCAGCGTGTGATGATCGCAATGGCCCTGAGCTGCGACCCCGAATTATTGATCGCCGATGAGCCGACCACCGCACTCGATGTAACGATCCAGGCGCAAATTCTCGAGCTTATAAAAGATTTAAAGGCGCGAATGGGCACGAGCGTAATACTGATCACGCACGATCTAGGCGTAGTGGCCGGAATGACCGAAAAGATCATTGTGATGTACGCCGGCAAAGTTTTCGAACAGGCCCCAACCCGCGAGCTTTTCGCCACGCCTGCAAATCCCTACACAAAAGGGCTTTTAAAGAGTGTTCCTGATCCCGCGCACGAGCAAGGCAAAGAACTTTATCAAATTCCCGGCCTGCCGCCGGATGTAGCTCATCTCCCGCCCGGATGTCCGTTTGCGGAACGATGTGGTTACGTGCAGGAAATTTGCCGCACTGAATATCCGCCATTTATTCAGATCAATGAAGATCATCATTCACTCTGCCACTTTGCCCGGGAAGTTTATGCCGAATCGGTGCAGGAGAGACAAGCGAAATAAATGTCTGAAACCAACGAAAAAAACATCATTTCAATTCAGGACTTGAAGGTTCACTATAAAGTGGGCGGCGGACTCTTCACCGCGGCAAAATATGTCAAAGCGGTTGACGGCGTAACGCTCGACATTGAGAAAGGCGAAACACTCGGGCTTGTAGGCGAATCAGGCTGCGGGAAATCAACTCTTGGAAAAGCCATTTTGCGGCTTACGGAACCCACCGACGGGAAGGTGTTTTATAAGGGCAAGGATTTAGCGCATCTACCGCAGTCGGCGATGCGCGAACAGCGAAAGCATCTGCAAATGATCTTTCAAGACCCTTACGCAAGCCTGAATCCGCGAATGACGGTTGGGAATATTATTGGAGAGCCTATCCGCACGTTCGGCCTTGCCAACGGGAAATCTGTCGAGTCAAAAGTGCAGGAATTGATGGAGACCGTCGGCCTCAGCCGCCGATTTGTAAAGCGTTATCCGCACGAATTCTCCGGCGGGCAGCGCCAGCGTATCGGCATTGCACGCGCTTTGGCGGTCGATCCCGAATTCATTGTTGCGGACGAGCCGATCTCGGCTTTGGACGTTTCCATTCAGGCTCAGATAATGAACCTGATGGAGCGCCTGCAAGCGGAAAAGAACCTGACATATTTATTTATTTCGCACGATTTGCGGGCGGTTCGCCATCTTTCGGACAGAGTGGCCGTTATGTATCTTGGCAGAATAGTCGAGCTTGCTGACGGCAGGGAAGTTTACAGGGATCCGTTAATGCCGTACACAAAGGCCCTGATCTCCGCGGTTCCCGTTCCCGATCCGGAGATTGAAGCGGCGCGCGAAAGAATAATTTTAACCGGCGACGTGCCGTCGCCGATAAATCCGCCTAGCGGCTGCCCGTTTCACACAAGATGCCGGTATGCGATCCAGGAATGTAAGGAAATAGTACCGAAATTGGTTGAGATCAAACCGCTCCATCTCGCAGCCTGCATCCGCATTTCGCCTCAATATCCACACATTGAAGAAAATTCGAAACAAGGCTTGGGAGTTGTGGGGAATTAATTTTTAAACGAAAAGAGGCTAAATAAAAGCCTCTTTTCAATAACAAGCTATAGTAATTAACTTACTAGTAGCTTGTTGAAGCTGTATTTGAGTTAATGTCTCCCGCGTTGTTCGCCGAATCACGGAGGGCTTTGACGCGGTCGTGAGCAGACTGAATGGACGCATATTGGGTTTGCACGGTGTCCATAACGTGCGAAGGCAGTTTCTGCTCGAGCGCTTCCTTATACGCATTTTTTGCCGAATCTTCACCACGTTCGCATTCGTTCAGGACCGATCCTTCATCCTTACCAGTCACCGCAGATTTAATATTTATCCAGCCGCGATGTAGCGATGCACTAAGACTGCCCGAACTTTCCGGGTCTCCGCCGAGCGTTTGTACGAGAGTTTGCAATTCACCTGCGAACTGGGACCTTTGTTGGGAAAATTCATAAAATAACGATTTGAGATCCGAGCGTTCGACGCCTTCCGCCGCTACTTTAAAGCCGTCCTGGCCATCTTTGCATGTTTCGATCAGCCCGTTTAATGTCGAAATGACTTCATCATTGTCCGGTGTAGTAGAAGAATTAAAATCCGTTCCCGATGCGGACGGTTTTTCATATTGGTTGTTCATATTCACTGCCTCCTAAATCCAAAATATATTTTCACAGCATATTACTGCACCATTAGAAATATACAATAGCCGTGCCAAACGGTTTATGCCCGTAAATGCGAGGTTTATTGGAGATAATTTTTTGATGCAAGCCCTGTGACCGAATCATTACTGCATCAAATTGTTACAGTAAAATAATAAATCCGCTTTGATGTAAGCAGGATTACATATCGAAATCGTTTCTATGACATAATTGGAAATTGCACTTTTGCATGGGCAATTCTTGAAATTGAGTAACCATTGGATGTATTAGCAAGTGTATAAAGCCGGAGATTTCCAGCTTGTTGAGCGCAGAAGCTGCGTTTTACAGGGATTTTTGTATCTGAACGACAATGCCGGGTACAGCAAAAAAACAAAAGTTTCTGGATAGCCTTGCCGATGAAAACGGCGTGGCTATTGTCGTCGTTGCTTCGGATTCACACGAAGTTTCCGTATCCAATAACAATTCGATGTGCCGCAATTTATATTCGTCTGCCGAATTTGCACCGAGCTGCGCGCAATTTTGCGGAAAAGCTTTTGAAAGGGCAGTAGAAGCCGGCAAAATGATCGAATATGAATGTTACGCAGGATTAACCTGCAAGGCAGTACCGGTTACGGATCGCGGCACGCAGTTCGTCGCCATCGTGGGGCGCACCTTCCTCAAGGCAGAAAATTACCGGAAAGCGACCGAAAAAGCGGTCAGCGGCGAATGGAGCCGGTTTCGACCGTCGGAATTTTTCGAGAATATATTGATGACCGGTTCAAAGGCGTCACTCGAAAAGGCTTGCGCAGGATTGAAAAAATTTACAAACCGCAAGCCGGACATTAATTTGAAGAAAGAGGCTCGTGAGTTAAAACCTGCATTACAGCCGGAATCACCGGTCGCGCAGTCAGATCCGGTTGTCCAGCCTAATCCGGAAGAGATCACACGGCTGATAGATAGATTTAAAAGCGAATCGGAGAAGCCTATTCCTCAGCCTCCGGCCGGACTAATAGAACCAGCCGCCGCACAGGATGTTAGAGAACACCGTTCTCTAATCGGCTCTCTGATGAAATTGGACTACAAGGACGCCTGTGTTTCAATTCTCAATTATTTGAGCAAACGCTACGCCCTGGAAACGCTTGTATGGCTCGAACGGCGCTCCGACCGGCTCGACGGACTGTTTGCCCTGGGCCGGTTGAGCGATAAAACCATAAGGATCGGAATCGCTGCCGACAATGAAAGGCTGCTGGAAGCCGCGAAACGGGAATTACCGTATGAACTGTATGAACGCAGCGAAAGCGGCACGGGCGGGAAGACGCGGACACTCAATTTGTTTCCGGTGATCGTAGGCAGCGAGATTCTCGGAGCAATCGGCGTCGAAGCTGAACTTGAGAATACGGATCAGAAACGGGATATTTCCCGGCTTGCCCAAACTGTTGCCTCACAGCTTGAGATACTTCGGCTGCGAGACGAGGTTTCGCAGCGCGACTGGCTTTCGCAGGCGGTTAAACGATTTAATGAAAGCCTGAAAAAGATCGACGCCGACGATTTTTGGCTGCATATCACGCAGATCTCGGCGGAACTTCTGGGCGCGGAGCGGGCTTCGATCTTGATACAAAGCGAGAAATCGAACAGCCTCCATGCAAAAGCCGCGATAGGATCAAGGATCAATTTGCTTGCAGAGGACAGTGTTGGCAGCCGCGTCGCGCAAATCGTACTTAATGGAGGCACTCCGGTCGTAGTATCCGATATCGGGAACGTCGCATTGGAGTCGGCGCCGCTTGAATGGAGCTACAAAACGAAATCGTTTATCAGCTATCCTATTCTGATCGGCGAACGAAAGATCGGCGTGCTAAATTTTACAGACAGGGCCGGAGGCGATGCTTTCAATGAGCGCGACCTCGAATTACTGCAAGCGATCGCGCCTCAAATTGCAGTCGCGATCGACCGGACGACACTGAAGGACAAAGCGGGCGAATACGAGCAGCTTTCGGTTACAGATCCCCTGACGGGACTTTTAAATCGGCGGTACATCGAGGAGCGTCTTGGAGAGGAAATACTGCGTTCGGCCCGCCACCACTTCCCGATGAGCCTTATGATGCTGGATGTCGATAATTTCAAATCCTACAACGACAGCTTTGGACATCCGGCCGGCGACGCGGCGTTGGAAATTGTTGCCGATGTGTTGAAGGGAACTTTACGCGGAGACGATGTTGCGGCGAGATACGGCGGCGAAGAGTTCGCCATTTTACTTCCGCAGACATCGTGTGAAGAAGCGGCTCCGATTGCGGAACGCATCCGGCAGCGTATAGAGAGAACGCAATTTCCCAAACGCAGAGTAACGGTAAGTATCGGCATCGCAGAGTTCTCATCCCGTATCGAATCGCCGAAGGACCTCATTTCTGCCGCAGATGTTGCTTTGTACGAAGCGAAAAATCACGGCCGGAACAATGTGCGGATTTTTAACAGCTCAGACAATTCACTCAACGATAACATACATTAAAATGGCGATCTCAATAAGGCTGATTTTTATTGTGTTATAAAGGTCTTTGTGATAAAACATTAACGGACTCGCACTTCTGTTAAATTTACGCAACAAAATAAGGACAATCTAGCCACGTGGATTTAGAGACACAAACTTCCCGCGTCCAGCGTATGGAAGACAAAACTGCCGTCGTTTTTGCCGACGACTACTTAAATAAATTAACGGGTGAAAAAATCGAGCGGGAATGCAGGCTTCGGCTAAATGAAGGCTGCACCGAACTGGTCGTAAATTTTTCTCGGACGGAGATCGTCAACAGCATAGGCGTTTCAATTTTGCTCGGTGTGATCGATTCGGCCTCGAACGCGGGAGCGAATGTCGTGTTTTCGGATGTAAATGAGAACACCGTAGAGCTTTTTGAAATGCTCGGCGTTAGCAAACACGCTCTAGTGAATAGTAAATCGTAAATAGTAAATCGTGAATAGTAAGTCGTGAATAGTAAATCTAAAACGTAAAATCGGATAGCGATTAACGATTTACGACTAACGATTTACGATTTAAAGCACATGTCCGAAAACGCAAATAAGCTCATACATACCTTCGGCGCTTTGGCCGAGCTAGGGCATGAAGTTACGAATAAAAGTAATTTTCAGGATACTATCCGCACGTCGCTGCATCTGCTGCTGGGCTCTCTGGCGATTATGCGAGGCGGAGTTGCCCGTTATTCACGGTTCGAGCATGAGCTGAATATGCTCGCCGTTCGCGGCCTCGGCGATGAATTTCCGCTGAGCTTTTCACTTTGCGACGAGGACGAACGCCAGTTTTTGACAAACGGCCTTTATCCGATAGAGATCTCAAAGGCCGGCGTACTGCCGTTCTTTCAGGTTCACGACCAGACTTTTGATCCCGCAAAGCTGCAGTTGCTTTTGCCGCTGGTGATCCGGGATGAAACGGTAGGCGTCGTTTTTCTCGGCGAAAAAGCAACCGGTGAGCCTTATACCGACTATGACAAGGAAATAATCTGCGCGATGGGAAGGCATATAGGCGGGGCGATCGCGCAGCGCAATATGCTTTCCGAGCTGGAGCGCCGTTCCGATGAAAACCGAAAGCTCTATGAAAATCTAAGGACGACGTACAGCGACACGGTTAAAGCCTTTGCAGCGGCGATCGACTGCAAGGATAAATATACCGAAGGGCATTCGGTGCGCGTCGGAAAATATTCAGAGATAATTGGAGCCGAGCTTGGATGGGGCGAGGACGAAGTGGAAGGCGCGGCCGTGGCCGGTTATCTGCACGACGTTGGCAAGCTGACAGTTGAGCGCAAGATCATCAACGCTCCCTACCGTATTAACGCAAAGGAGTCAGCAGAATTGAACAAACATCCGGCAGTCGGGTACGAAATTCTTCTTCCCATACATCATCCTTACACCGACGTTCCGCTTGCAGCAAAATATCATCACGAACGCCTGGACGGCCGCGGCTATCCGGATGGTTTGTATGACCGCGAGATTCCTTATATTGCCAAAATAGTAAACCTGGCGGATTCGTTTGACGCGATGACGACCGACCGTCCCTACAAACGGCGCCGCCCGGCAAATGAAGTTTTCGAAGACCTTCAGCGAAATTCCGGCAAGCAGTTCGCACCCGAGATCGTCGCGGCGCTCTTTCGAGGATTACTAAAAGAACTCAATGGAGAATCGGGCGAAAAACGCTTTCGTAAACTGCTCGGCCGGGAATACATGGAAACCGAAGGCTTGGCGCCGATGCTCAAGAATTCGCTAAACGGAATGACTCCAACCTCGCCTTTAACAATGATCAGTTTGGATTAGAGCGGGTTGGTTAAGCTTGTTTAGCAGCGATATTTCGACGCCTTGTGGCAGGTTTACCAAGATAAAGCGTTCCGCCGAAAATAGATGATCTTCACCGCTTTTCATCTACGCCTCCAAATTTTTATTTGAAAATGATAGTTGACGTGTCAAGTGGTTTGGAAAAATTTTAATTTACTCAAAAAATCATTAATAAAAATTATAGTTTGTCAGTATTTTCCAGCAATTGAACGAATTTTTTTGCGGCAAGAGAAAGATTTCGGTCGCTGCGGTAGATGACGCCGACGGGACGAACCCATTCTTTTTCAGCGAGTTTGATGACGGCCAGACGCCCGGAGCGTACTTCATCCTCAACCGACGGCAGCGGCAGTATGGCCAGCCCGAACCCCACCTGCACGGCACGTTTGATCGTTTCGATATTGTCGAATTCTGCGACTTTTTTTACATCGACGCCGTGAGCCTTCAGAATCTTGTCAGTTGCCTTTCGCGTAGGCGTATCACGCTCAAACAGGACGAAATTGAGGCCGTTTAAGTCCTTTGTTTTGACCTGTGATCTCTTCGCAAAATTGTGATCGGGAGGACATACCAGCACCAGGCGATTCGCCGGCATCTGTTGTATTGTCAATCCGCGGCGCGGCTCGGGAAAGGCCAGAACGCCCAGTTCAACCGAGCCGTTGAGCACGTCCCTGACAACTTTTGTCGTCCGCGAATATTCAAGATCGATCCTGGCGGAAGGGAATTTGGTCATGAATTCGCCGACCTTTGGCGGAAGCTCGTGAAGGCCGACGCTGTAAACCGTAGCGACCTTAACGGTACCGCCGATCTTTCCGACAAGCCCGCGCAGGTTTTCGTTCATCTGTTCATAGCTCGCCAAAACATTCCGCGCTTCCCTGTAAAAAACCTCGCCTGCCGACGTCAATTTGACCTCACGCCGGCCGCGTACACGCTCGAGAAAGCGTCGCTTAAAGCGTTCCTCGAGCGCACGTATCTGCTGGCTGACGGCGGACTGTGTAATAAAATTTCGCTCAGCCGCCAGCGAGAAGCTTTGCAGATCGACCAAATCGCAAAAAACTTTTAAAGTCTCAATATGCATTTAAGAATTCATTATAAGTATTTCTGAATAATCCACGCAAACGAATTCCTTTAGCTTATAAGCTCGAAATTAATCAGACCGAAGAAAGGCGAGTTATTAATTTTTGAATCCACTACCCAACCTCCCTTTAATTTTGCCTGAAATTGGAAAGATGTTAAGCTGACATCGTCGTTTCTCAATTCTATACTCCGCTCGGCGATACGATAAGGCGATTCAACAGTTACAGGCCATCCTTAATACAAATAATCCGAAAGACAGCTTCACCCACGCCTTTCTCGGTTATATTTATGCGTCAAAAGGAGAGTCTGCGGAGGCGATCAATCATTACCGGCAAAATATTGAGATAGACGGCGAGACTACAAGCATAGAATGCTTTCTGGGTTATGCTCTGGCAAAAGCGGGCCGGCGCGATGAAGCATTCGCCCTGCTGGGTAAATTGAAAACGTCGAAGGAATACGTCTCGCCCGCCGAGTTAGCCGTTTTCTATGCCGGCCTGGACGATAAGGAGGAGGCTAAGGCTTCGCTGGAGAAAGCCTTTGCTGCGCACGACCTACAACTGCAATACCTCAAAGTGGATCCGCATTATGATTCTCTGCGTCTCGATCCGCGCTTCCAGGAACTCCTGCGCCGCATCGGGATGCCTTGATGCTGACTTGCTGAGCGTGTCAGAACCCGTTTCGTGGACGGAATGGTTAGCGACCGGATTTCCTGACTTTTATTGCAGGGTCGAAACAATCGATACCTCTTTTATATAGGCTTTTGGAATACTCATATTCTCTTCGTCGAATATGAATTCACGAACGTCTTCGAAATTCATCGGTTTCGCTAGTAGAAATCCCTGTCCGTATTCGCATTTTAGTTTTTTCAATGTATTAAGCTG
>JACDAY010000258.1 GCA_013695195.1 Blastocatellia bacterium
GCTTTTACTTTGTAATTTTGCAAACATGGAACAGATTGTTTCTTAACAGTTGTTTGTATTATGCAAAACCCTTATAATTCCTACGGAAAATCTGATTGTCAAAAATGAAGATCGCCATTCGATATAGTTCTATATTTTTTATCATAACCTTTATTTTCGTTTTCGAAGGTTACACGCAGGATTTTCTGCCGGAGCTTGTCCGGCGGATAAAGCCGTCGGCGGTTGCTGTCGAAACATTCGATGCGAAGGGCAATACACTGTCACGTGGCAGCGGCTTTTTTGTCGCGACGGACCGGATTATCACCAACCGTCATGTGATCGAAAAATCGAGTCGCGTAGTAATTCACTTGATCGACGGAAAAAAGTTCACTGTACGCGGTGTTCTGGCGGTCGATGGCGAGGGCGATCTTGCATTGCTGCAGGTAGACGTTCCCCGCGCCCTGGCAATTCCCCTGCCCATTGTCCGCGCCGTGCCACAGGAGGGCGAATCGATCGTGGTAATCGGAAATCCCTTTGGGCTCGAGGGAAGTGTTTCCAACGGCATAGTTTCGGCCGTCAGGGAAATTTCAGGATATGGCAGGATAATTCAGATAACCGCCCCGATCTCACCCGGTTCATCGGGATCGCCGGTTGTTAACATGCACGGGCAGGTGATAGGAATCGCATCGCTTCAGGCGGCGGAAGGCCAAAGCCTCAACTTTGCCGTTCCGTCGGAAAGGATTTTGCAATTAAAGGTCGGCGATCTGCAAACAGTTTCGTCGCTTACAGCGGAAACCCAAAAGAATAAACGTTCCGCCGGCGAGCGGTTTTATTCCCAAGGCGTTGCGCAGCTTTCGCGTGATGATTTTTCGCGGGCGCTCAATTTTTTTGAAAAGGCCGTCGAAGTAGATCCGAATTATGCCGAAGCATGGTATCAGGCCGGTTTTTCTTACGGCGTTTTGGGTCGTCACAGCGAAGCTCTGAAAGCTTCCAGACAGGCCGCCAGGCTTAGGCCCGATTGGTCGGAGACGTTCGTCAATATCGGAGCATCGAGTTTTGCTCTCGGACAATATAAGGAAGCGGCAGACGCTTATCGACAGGCGATTAAACTTGACGACGACAAACCCAACACCCAGTATTCGCTCGGCTTGAGCCTGGAAAAGCTGAACCGGACGGATGAGGAAATCCTTGCGTACAAACGTGCCGTGGCGTTGAAACCGGATCATGCGAACGCAATCGAAAAACTCGGAATGGCCTATTTCAAACAAAAGCGCTACGCCGATGCACTTTCATATTTCGAGCAGTTAAAAACTTATAAACCGGACGCTAAAACCTTTAATTATATCGGCGAAAGCTTTATCGAGCTCGGCAAAGCGGAAGAAAGCGTTGACGCCTTTAACAATGCCGTCGGATACAACCCTGATTTTGAAAAAGCACGCTATAATCTCGGTCGGTCTTATGTCAAGATCGGCAATCGTGAAATGGCCCAGGTACATTACGAAATTCTTCGCAACTCAAAATCCGACTGGGCTGATAGGCTGTTGATTTTGTTAAATCCGTAGAGCCGAATTAATTGGAACATGGATGTACTTTTTGAAGTATTAGGCAAGCGGCCAGACTATGAAATTTAAAATTCCTATTTGCGATTGATTAAGCTTGCAACAAAACCAGCGCCGAATCCGTTATCGATATTTACGACTGTAACGTTCGACGAACAGGAATTTAACATGCCGAGAAGCGCGGCTATTCCGCCGAAAGATGCACCGTAACCCACGCTAGTCGGCACGCCGATAACCGGGACTTTCACAAGGCCGCCTACCACCGAGGGCAGCGCACCTTCCATTCCAGCTACGACGATCACAACACGGGAATTTTGCAGCCGTTCGCGTTCACTAAGAATGCGATGAATTCCGGCGACGCCTGCGTCCCAAATTCTTTGCACCTTGTTGCCCATGGCTTCGGCTGTAAGTGCAGCTTCCTCCGCAACCGGGATATCGCTAGTGCCTGCCGTTGCAACGGTTATCTCGCCGGCACCCAATTCGCTTTTATCGCGAAAAACCCGGATCAGCCGCGCGGATTCGTGCCATTCCGCGTCGGTGTAAATGTTTCTGATCTCGCCGAAAACCTGGGCGGTCGTTCGGGTAATCAGGACGTTGGCGGACCGCTCAATCAGTTTCTCGAAGATTCCGGCAATTTGAGCGTGTGTTTTGCCTTCGCCGAAAATTACTTCAGGAAACCCTTGGCGATCCGCTCTTGCGTGGTCTATGCGGGCATATCCGATGTCTTCGTAAGATAAATTTCGCAGTTTTTCTACAGTGTCTGCAACAGAGAGATTTCCGGCGGCATGAGATTTTAGTAATTCTTCAATATCGGCGGTTTTCATAAAATTCTTATTAAAGAATCTACAACAAATTAAGCCGGAACGCAGGTTGCCAGCCCGCGATATTTTTCACAACTTACTTTATAATTTTGTTCAAAGACGTTAGAATTACAACACTGCAATATGGAATTGACTGTGGCAATAACCGGAGCGTCCGGGACGATCTATGCACACCGCACGCTGCAATTAATGGCGCAAAGCGGTTCGGTAGATACGATAAATTTGATAATGTCGGAAACCGCCGCGACCGTTGCTAAGGTCGAAACAGGCGCAAATCTTGACGTGCCAACCGTAGAAATAATCAACGAATGGCTTGGATTGCCAGCCGGTTCGAAAATCGTCAGGCTTTGGCGTTTGGATAACTTTGCGGCTAAACCTTCGTCAGGTTCGAACAAACAGGCCGGGATGATAATCGTTCCCTGCTCGATGGGAACGCTCGGAGCGATCGCCTCCGGCGCGGGAACGAATCTTATCCACCGCGCTGGTGACGTTTGCCTTAAGGAGGGGCGTAAATTGGTGCTGGTGCCGCGCGAAACTCCTTATAACGCGATTCATCTTGAAAATATGCTCAAGCTTTCGCGTGCAGGTGCAACCATATTGCCGGCAAGCCCCGGATTTTATCACCGCCCGAAAACTATCGAAGATTTGGTTGAGCATTTATGCTTTCGAATACTTGACCAGTTTGATATTCCGCATTCGAAGAAAACGCAGTGGACAGGCGACGAGATAAATCCCGCGGTGTGACCGAGACATGAAAACACGGGAATTCCAACTTGCACAAAAGCAAGCATAGGGCGTTCCTACGGAACTTAAGGATTTTTATTGAACGGTTACTACAAACATGACGCTCCTACGGAGCTAATTACTGTGTTAAACAAACACAACGCTCTACGGAGCTAATTACTGTGTTCAACCGGCACCTGAGCAAATGATCGGAACCATCGAGAGATTTTCAAATCGGGTAGAGAATTACGTAAAATACCGCCCCGGATATCCGGGCGAAGTTTTACAGTTATTCCGTGCCGAAATGGGTTTGAACGAAAGTTCGGTTATTGCCGATATCGGTTCCGGCACGGGAATTTCCTCTAAGCTGTTTCTGCTGAACGGCAACGAAGTTTACGGAGTCGAGCCGAATGAGCCGATGCGTCTCGCGGCCGAAGAATTTCTACAGGATTTTAGTAATTTCAAGAGTGTTAACGGAACCGCGGAAAACACGAATTTACCCGATAACGCAGTCGATTTTGTTATTGCGGCTCAAGCATTTCACTGGTTCAACCCCGAAAAAACAAGCCTTGAATTCAAAAGAATATTAAACGAAAACGGTTTCATCGCTCTGATCTGGAACGAGCGTCAATTAAATACGACAGAATTCCTACTCGATTACGAAAATTTCCTGTTGAGATTCGCAAACGATTATTCAAAAGTGCGGCACGATAATATAAATGCAAAAAATTTGGCGGAATTTTTCCAATGCGATTTTCACCGCCGAACGTTTCAAAATCTGCAAACCCTTGACTTTGAAGGCTTAAAGGGAAGAGTTCTCTCATCATCATATATGCCGTCCAAATCCGACGAAAATTTTGAGCCGATGTCTGCTGAACTTCGCGTCCTATTTGCCAAACACGCCGATAACGGTAAAATAAAAGTTTTCTATGATACTAATATTTTTTACGGTCAGGTTTAATTTATGGCAGTAACTCCCCGGGCAATCCCAAAAACAAGAACGATTACAGTTGCGCATTCGCCCGATTCGGATGACGCGTTTATGTTTTACGGCCTCGCGACTAACAAGCTGGAAACGGACGGATTAAAATTCGAGCACACGTTGAAAGACATTCAATCGCTGAATGAGGACGCGAAAAAAGGCGTTTACGATGTAACGGCTGTTTCGTTCCACGCTTATGCATATGTTTCCGACAAATACGCGCTCCTGCCCCACGGCGCGAGCATAGGCGACAAGTACGGGCCGATTCTTGTGTCAAAAGAGCCGCGAAAGCCGGAAGAGATCTCGGATATGACGATCGCGATTCCGGGCGAATTGACAAGTGCTTTTTTGGCCCTGCGGCTTTATAACCGCAAATTCGAATACATCATCGTCCCGTTTGATCAGATCATCGATGCAGTCCAAAAAGGCAAGGCCGACGCCGGGCTGCTTATTCACGAAGGCCAGCTTTTTTATAAGCAGCTTGGCCTCGACAAGGTGCTTGATCTCGGCGAATGGTGGCATGAAAAGACCGGCTTGCCGCTGCCGATGGGAGGAAATGCGATCCGGCGCGATTTGGGCGATGATCTGATAAAGCAGGTTTCAAAGCACTTGCACAGGAGCATCGTTTATTCGATGGACAACCGCGAGGACGCTATGGCATATGCCATGCAGTTTGCCCGGGACATGCCGCCGGAGCTTGCCGACCGATTCGTTGCGATGTGGGTCAACGATCTGACGCTCGATTATGGCGAGCGTGGCAAAGAAAGCGTGCGGCTGCTACTCGAGGAGGGTTATAATCACGGAATCATTCCACATCGGGTGGATATCGATTTCGTGGATTAATTTTCTTAAATGTGATTAAAACGGGCGGGATTATTTCCCGCCCGTTTTTTTGCCGGTGTATTTTATGATTACTGTCAACTTATTCGTGTACGGCGGCATCTATTCCAGTAGTTTCCGCAGACGATTTAGAAATTCTTGGTATTGCCGCCGAAGCGGTCAATTTATTTGCGTCGGGCGCAACCCGACGAAGTTAGTTTGTAGAAAATGATGAAAAAACTTCTTTCTTTAGCATTGATGGTCCTATGTTTCTCGCTTTCCATGGCATTTGCCCAGACTTCAAATATTGTCAAGAGTAATCTAAGCCAGCCGGAGATCGATATAATCGTAAAGAAATTCACGCAGAACGAAGCGTTATTCAGACGGGCACTGAATATTTACGCTTTCAACCGAAATGCGACGATGCAGACGGTCGGAATGGGCGGGCAGATAACCGGGACTTACAAGCGCGATTCGTATCTCTCGTTCAACGAGGCAGGCGAACGATTCGAGAAAATTCTTTTTGCGCCCGTATCAACGATGACGGAGATCGTCGTTACCGTTTCCGATATCGACAATCTCGGCGGCATCGACCCTTTTGCTATCGAGCCGGCGGCGATTGATAAATATAATTTCACATATCTTGGTAAAGAAAAGATAGACGACCTCGATCTCCACGTTTTTGAAGTTGCGCCGAAGGTGATTCCGGAGTTTAAAAAGGGAATGACACGGTTGTTTTCGGGCAGGGTCTGGGTTGATGATGAAGACCTGATGATCGTCAAGTCGAAGGGCAAAGCCGTTCCGGAAGGCAAAGAACGCTTTGCGACGATGGAAACCTGGCGCGAAAATGTCGACGGCAAATATTGGTTTCCGTCCTTTACCAGCTCCGACGATGAGCTGGTTTTTGAAAAGGGACAGGTAGTAAAGATGAAGATCAGGGTAAAATACGCAAATTATCGAGTCGGTCGATCCGACGTGAAAATTATCGGCGAAGAAGATGTTCCGGTGGAGAAAACAACACCGCCCCAAAAGCCCTAAAACAGAGAA
Organism: Blastocatellia bacterium; assembly: GCA_013695195.1. Lineage (GTDB taxonomy): Bacteria > Acidobacteriota > Blastocatellia > Pyrinomonadales > Pyrinomonadaceae > OLB17. The sequence goes on from JACDAY010000258.1 coordinate 5,931, forward strand.
GTCAATAGTCCGTAGTTAGCGTGGCCGGACATATTTTGATAACCGAGAACATAGAGACACTGAGAAAGACAGCCTCGACAAAACACGAAAAGACACGAAAAGACATTATTGTTTCTTCGTGTCGTTTCGTGTTTAGAATAGTTGTGTTTCAATGTCTCTGTTTAATTTTCTCGCTTTCGTTTTTTGCGCAAAATCCGCCGTCGCCGAAATCAGTTCTGGGTTTTCATCCGACGGATGATAAAAAGATCGCCGACTGGACACAAATATCGGGTTATTTTGCAAAACTTGATGCAGCCAGCAATCGAGTAATGGTCAGGGAGATCGGAAAAACGACGCTTGGAAAGCCGATGATCGTCGCGTTTATTTCATCGCCCGATAACATCAAAAATCTCGAAAAATACAGGCGGATAAATGCAAAACTTGCCGATCCGCGTAATGTAAAAAACGAGGAACTCGAATATCTTATTAAGAGCGGCAGGACCGTTGTATCTATCTCCTGCTCTATTCATTCGACCGAAATCGTCGCTTCTCAGATGTCGATGAACCTTGCTTATGATCTCGCCACGACAAATGATGACGCAACGAAGGAAATTTTGAGCAACACGATTTTGCTTCTGATCCCGTCATCAAATCCCGACGGCATAGACATCGTGGCGAATTGGTATCGCAAAACGCTCGGCACAAAAAGCGAAGGCACTTCGCCGCCGGAACTTTATCACCACTACGCAGGGCACGACAACAACCGCGATTGGTTCATGCTGAATTTGAAGGAAACGCAGGCGATCACGAAACTGTTTTGGCAGGAATGGTTTCCGCAAATCGTGTACGACGTTCATCAGATGGGGCAAACGGGCCCGCGGTTTATCATTCCACCGTTTTTCGATCCGCCAAATCCGCGAATTTCGCCTTTGATTCTGAGGGAAGTCGGGTTGGTTGGTTACAAGATGGCTGCAGATCTGCAAGCGAAAAATATTGCCGGCGTTGCAACGAATACGACATTCGACACGTGGTGGCACGGCGGGTTCCGTTCGGCGCCTTATTATCACAACTCGATCGGCATTTTGTCGGAAGCCGCGAGTGCCGATCTGATGTCGCCGGTTACTATAACGAAGGAGCAAATGCAGCGGAGCCGCGCGACACGCGGTCTTAGCTCGCCGCTGGAACGGGCGACAAGTCATCCCGATCCGTGGGACGGCGGCGTTTGGCGTCCCGCGGATATAAATGAAATCGAGATGACCGCGAGCCGTGCTCTTCTTCAAATAGCCGCGAAGTTTCGTCCGCGTTATCTGCGAAATTTTTACGAGATCGGCAAGGCTAATCTTATAGCTTCCGGCAACGATCCCGAGGCATTCGTTATTACCGCCGGCCAGCCGAATGCGGAAACGGTTTCACGATTACTGGAAATCCTAATGTGGCAGGGAATCGAGGTTCATCAAATGACGCGCGAGCTTTTGGTTAAACACGAGAAAAGCAGCGTCGAATTTCACGAAATTCCGCTGGGCAGTTTTGTCGTTTTCGTGAATCAGCCGCAGAAGAACAATGTCCTCAGCCTCTTTGAAAAACAGGTTTATCCGAATCGATTGCAGGCCAACGGCGAGGCTGAAGCGCCGTATGATGTTGCCGGCTGGACGCTGCCGCTGCAAATGGGTGTCGAAACAGCGGAGATTTGGGATATACAAGATTTCGATAAATATCGCGGCACTTTAAAAAAAATAGGGAATATTAATCAAGCCCGTGGCGTTTTAAATCTAACCGCGGCCAGCATGCCATTCGGTAAATTACCGAATCCATTGAAATCGAATCCGAAGATCGGCCTTTACAAACCTTTCATTTCGTCGATGGACGAGGGCTGGACGCGGCTGGTTTTCGATAATTTTCAAATTCCATACACGTCTATTTCCGATCTCGATATCCGGCGCGGAAATTTGAATTTCGACGCGATCATTTTACCTGCCGATGGCGAGAATACGATAGTAAAAGGCTTGAGCGCGGAGCGTTATCCGGAAGAGTTTACGGGCGGAATCGGTGAAGCGGGCATTGAGAATCTAAAAAAATATGTCGAGAACGGCGGGAAGCTGATCTGCTTCGACGATTCATGCGCGTTAATTATTAAGAGGTTCAACCTTCCGATGAAAAATGTTCTGAACGGCCTTAAACGGAACGAATTTTATAATCCAGGCTCGATCGTAAAGCTGGAAGTCGATACGTTCAATCCGCTTGCGAAAGGCCTTCGCCGTGAAACTCCGGCGTATTTTATCTCAAGCTCTGCCTTTGAAATCACCGACTCGATTAAAGTCAAAACAATTGCCAAATATGCAGCGAAGGATGCTTTGCTGTCAGGTTGGATGCTCGGTGAAAAATACATAAACGGCAGGACGGCACTCGCAGAAACCAACTACGGTAAAGGGAAGATTGTGCTTTTTGCATTTAGGCCGCAGCACCGCGGACAGGCATTCGCGACGTTTCCGTTTATTTTTAATGCGGTTGATTAGTCGGAGCACGGGCATCCTGCCCGAAACGTGTGGGCAGGATGCCGTGCTCGGTAATAATTTACTGACAAACCCAACACTCTTCGTTATTATACATATATGATCCAACGCACTTTATCTGGATTTACAATGTTTATAATGCTCGCGATTTCTGCTTCGGCTTGGGATGGTGTGCATTTTTATCTGGGTGAAGAACCGCTTATCCGCATTGGGCTTTCGACTAACTCTTCGTCAGTTTCGATCACGACCTCCGATTCATCGCTGGTTGCCTTTTCGCCGGACGAGCCAAGCCGGATGCTCGCGACGAACAAGGTTTCGGTCTCGGCACGAACTTACAAACCGCCTGTGATCGAGAATTACCGTTTTGAGATACAAGATATCGTCACCGCAACGGAAGCGAATGATCTCGCGAAGGAGATCCGCGAGGAGACCGGTGAAACCGCGCTGGTCAGCATTAACCCGGCTGACAATAAATGGATAGTTTGGGTGGGAAATGTTAAAGACACGATAGAAGAGGCCGACGCATTCAAGGCTTCTTTGGCCGAAAAAGGGTTTGCGGATGTCGTGATTGTAACAGAGAAAAAGGTTGTGCCGTCCGACGATGCGGTAGCTCTTTCCCGGCAACTGCGGACGGCGGGGAAATCCGAAGTCCGCAGCCTGGTAAGGACAACCGCGGCAGCAAATCCGGCGGCTGCCGACATAGTAAACGCAAATCTCCGAGAAGTAATCGTTAACGGGACAAGCGATGTTTCAAGATATTCTTCGCTGAAATCGGTGTCGTTCGGCTCGTTCAACGAGCGTGCAAATCCCGTGCGCCTCAACGGCAAGGCTTATCGCGGAAAGATCGAGGTTTTTGTAAATTCACGCGGCAGCCTGACGGTCGTAAATGTCGTTCCGCTCGAAGAATACCTGCTTGGCGTCGTTCCGAGCGAGCTCAGTTTGCCGCAGCTGGAAGCACAAAAAGCACAGGCAGTCGCTGCCCGAACTTATGCGATCGCGAATATTAACACTTACGGAAAGAAAGGTTTCGATATGCTGCCGACAGTTTGGTCGCAGGTTTACAAAGGCGTTTCCATCGAAACAAAAATGGGAACGCAGGCGGTCAGGGAAACACAAGGCATCGTTGCGACTCACAACGGAAAACCTATAAATGCTTATTACACTTCAACATGTGGTGGCCGCACGGAAAACTCTGAGAATGTTTTCGACGTTGCGGAGCCGTATCTTCGCGGCGTAGAGTGTTCGCTCGAAGGCCACAAACATTTCGAGCCTTTTCTTATCAAAACCGTCCGGCAGCCCGCGAAATTACGCGACGAAGGAAATCTCGGGCTTGTCCGGCTGATGTCGCTGTTGGCGGTAAACGGTTTTTCCCTGACCACCGGGCAGATGACGGACAATTGGTTTGAAGACGCGCCGGGGGACGGGGAAATGTCGAATTGGCTCAATCAATTGGCAACGAAACTCGGCAGAGCTTTTCCGAATGTGAACAAGCAAACCGCGAAGCCTGCGGAACTCGCACGCATCCTGAACGGGTTGATTTACACACCCGGAACGGCCGACACGCTTCTTAGCGATTCGGACGTCAATTATCATTTGTCGTTTGACGACGCGGAGGAAATCCCGAAGGATCGGCGTGCCGACATCGCGATTCTTATGCGCGACGGCTATTTCACGCTGCTTCCAGATCTTACCTTAAAACCTAATAAGCCATTCACCCGAGCCAAAATGCTTCGGTTGATCCGGCAGATCTATGAAAAGAAGAAATGGACGCCGAATCTGCAAAGCGCCACGACGAAAGCAGCTGTCGACGGGAAAATGGTCTTGAAATCAGGCAAATCCGAACGGCAGCTAATTGTTCGCCCGGATGTTTTCCTGTTTCGGAAATTCGGTGGGGATTTTTATTCTATAAAAGAAGCCGCGCTTGTCGGCGGTGAAACAGTAAATTATCAAACCGATGCCGCAGGTTCGGTTATTTATCTTGAGATCGAGCCGACCGAGACGCCGACATCTGCCGAAAACATGTCGCCGTTTACAAATTGGACCACGTCGCTTTCCGCCTCGGCTGTGCAGTCGCGTTTGTCGCGCTATGTTCGGGGAATCGGCACGCTTTATGATGTGAATATCAAGCGAAAGGGCTATTCCCGACGGGCGGCGGAAATTGAGATAATTGGCTCAAACGGCGTGAAAATTTTAAAAGGCGGCAAAATACGCTCGGCGCTGAGACTAAATGAACAGCTTTTTGTCATCAACAAACGCTATTCCGGCAGCCAGGTTACAAGCTATACATTCACAGGCCGCGGCGGGGGCCACGGCGTCGGCATGTGCCAGTACGGGGCCTACGGCCTCGCAAAAATGGGCGTAAAATACGACGCGATCGTGAAGCACTATTACACCGGAATAGATCTGACGCGGGCTTATTGATTGAGAAAATCCGATTTAAAGTTAGCTATTTAATCTCTAGTTCAAACGGAAGCAGCAGCATTGCTTCGCCGCGTTTCATACGGTCGAAAAGCTCGGCGAAACGAAACGCTTTGCGAACGTCTGCCGGCAGTGACTCGGCCAGAGCTTTTTGTGCCTGCTGCGCTTTTGTTTGGGTTGATTCCTCGCTGCCGAAAAGGGTTTCGAAAAACGGCCGAGGCTCAGGGAAAATGACACGTTTGACGTCTTTGTCGGCGGGCAGGCTGGCAAGCTGTTTGGCGATTTCTATAGCCTTCTCAAGCCCGCCGAATTCATCTATCAATCCGTTGGCCTTGGCCTGTGTGCCGGTCCAGACACGCCCTTGTCCAAGCGTGTTGGCTTCTTCGACCGTTTTATTCCGGCCTTGCGCTACTTTCGGGATAAAATTATTGTAATAGACATTGTTTGCCTGTGCTTCCATTTTTGAGCGCTCTTCCGGCGTCCATTTTTCGGTCTCGCGGAAAATGCCTGCATTCTTGCCGCGCATTACATACTGGTTAGTAATTCCGAGCCAGTCATATAAACCTTTAACGACCGGTTTGCCCATAAACATCCCGATCGAGCCGGTGATTGTCGCAGGCTCGGCTACGATCTTATTTGCGTTGCAGGCAATGTAATAACCGCCTGACGCCGCAACATCACCCATCGAAACTACCACTGGTTTTTTGGCTTTCGCATTTTCCAGCGCGTACCACATCATATCCGATGCAAGAGCCGAGCCGCCGCCCGAATCTACGCGCAAAACTATAGCCTTGATCGAATTATCGGCAGCGGCATCGTTAACAGCTTCGACAATTGTGTCCGACCCGACCATGCTTCCGCCGAACGGGCTGTCATTCGAACGGCCGATATTGATCGTGCCCGATGCGTAAATCACGGCAACCCTTTCACCTTTGTTTAATCCGAGCGAATCGGATGGAATTTCGCGATATTCACTGCCGCTGACGGTTCGCAGCTTTTCGTCGGTTTTGTAGCCAAGCCGTTTTCGCAGCTCTTCGTGAACCTGCTCCTTATAAAAGGCGTCATCGATCAAGCCGAGTTCTTTTGCCTGATTTGCGTTGTACGGAGCATTGTCGATCAGCGTCTTGACATCTTCGGGCGACTTTTTGCGGGTCTCGGCGATGACGCCGGCAAACCGGCCATAATATTCATCAAGAATCGCGTTTATTACTTCAGCCTGCCCTTCGCCCATCTCTTTTTTCGTAAATTGGTCGGGAGCATTCTTGTATTTCGGGCCGATCTGAATTACGTCGGTGTCGATGCCGAGCTTATCGAGCGAACCTTTATAAAACATAGCTTCGGCGGCAAAACCATTGATATAAATATCGCCCGGAGGCGGAACGAAAACTTTCTCGGCGGCGGTTGCAATGTAATACTCTTTATTTGTGCCGAGCTCCATATATGCATATGCCGGCTTGCCCGAAGCCCGAAAATCCGAGATCGCGTCACGCAGTTCGTGGGCCTTGCCCCAGCCGATCCCCGGGAAGTTAATATCGAGAAAAACTGCCTTGATTCGGTCATCGACTTTTGCTTTGCGAAGCTGTGTAAGAAGGCCTGTAAAAGACTGCGCCTGGCCGATTCCGATTGCTTTTGCAAGCGGCTCTTCAGGCGTGTAGTCGGGAAGCGACCCGGAAACACTCAATACCAAAACACTGTTTTCGGCCACACTCGGCCGGCCAAGCGATTCCGCTATTAATGCGATACCTATAACCGCCACCAAAAAACATACGAACAATATCGCTCCGACTATAAGAATAACCTTTGCTGTTTTTGAAATTGCCATTTTTTGAAAACCTGCTCTAAAAATCCGTTTAAATTCGATGTGCCGTTCTCCGGCACCATTCATATTACGCAAAATTTTAAAAAAAGTTTGCGAGTCAGAACCGGGAGCGGTAGCGACCGGGTTCTTAAAAGCTATAACACAACTATTTTACCACTTCGCAAACGATGAGATTTACCGCACCCGCAGCTTTCTCTCTGATCTCAATAATTTTAAGACCGGATTTTTTAGCCATTTCGGCGGTCCGGCGGTTAAAATGATCGTCGATCAATGCAACCGTCAATAAATTGAGCAAATCGAATAAATAACCTAACGCTCCCGGCGGACGAACATGTTCGAGAAGAATAATGCTGCCGCCGGGTTTGATCACTCGTTTAAGTTCCGCGAACGCAATTTCCGGCTCCGGTATCGAACAGAAAACCAGGGTCGCAAATGCTGCATCGAATACGTTTTCGCTGAAAGGTAAATTTTGCGCGTCTGCCTGGATAAGACGATTCGATTTCTTTTTCTTTTTCGCAATTTCGAGCATCTTGAGCGAAATCTCGCTGGAAATCGCAAGTGTGGTGTTCGGATAAAACTCAAAATTTGCACCGGTTCCGGCGCCCAATTCGAGCATTGCGGCGTTCTTTGGAAGAAAATCCAGCGTTTCTTTTCTCCAACGTGACAGAAACCACTTTTCGAATGGTTGAAACGCCCGGTCGTAAACTTTGGCAAATTTATCGTAAATTGGCGTCATATTCACTGCATTTTACCGCAGAGACGCCGAGATGCCGAGAAAGGAATTAAGACAAGCTGTTTTGATTCAGCATTTCGTTTTCAATAATTTACGACTTATAATTCTGCCTTAATAAAAAAACTCCGCGTCTCTGCGTCTCGGCGGTTCAACTACCATGGCAAAAAAAGGCTCAATTTTAATTTGCGACGACGAAGAGATAATGCGCGAGGTGCTTGAGACGATTCTATCAAGCGCAGGGTATCGAATCGATCTTGCAAAAACCGGCGAGGAAGCTCTCGAAATATATTCGCAAAAGCCGTTTGATCTCGTGTTGATGGATGTTTCGATGCCGGGCATGGGCGGGCTGACTGCTCTTGAAGAGCTAATAAAGCTCGATCCGGAAGCTGTCGTATTGATCATCACTGCTTACGCGACGTTCGACACGGCAATCTCTGCCTGGGAAAAAGGCGCGACCGGCGTAATTCGCAAGCCGTTTCAGAACGAGCAAATACTGGCCTACGCCGCAAAAGGCATTAAAAGACGCCGCAAGGAAGAGGAGCGGCAGACGCTGCGGCAGGTAATGACCCGGTCGGTAAAACGCGACGCGATTGTCGGCCGTTCCGAGAAAATGGAAGAGATTTTCAGGCTTGTAGATCGCGTCGCACCGGCCCGCTCGACGGTTTTGATAACCGGAGAGAGCGGAACCGGCAAAGAGCTGCTCGCCCGGGCGATTCACGAAGCCAGCCCGCGCACCGACAATCCGTTTGTCGTGGTAAATTGCTCGAACATCCCGTC
>JACDAY010000274.1 GCA_013695195.1 Blastocatellia bacterium
GGATGCGGATGTTGCGATTTATACAATCGATATGTCTACCGTAAACACTTCAGGAAAGCAAAGAATGCAAAACCAGGGAGTGCTTAGGAACTTCGCGGAAAAGACAGGCGGACGGTTCGTTTCAACACCTGGCGGCGTGGCAATGCGCGACGCATTCAAGAATATCGTGGATGAGCTCGGGGTTCAGTACACACTAGGATATCATCCCTCGAATTTAAAAAAGGACGAAAAGTGGCGGGCTATTGAGCTTATAGTTTCCCGTCCTAATCTGATAATCAGAACCCGCAAAGGATATACGGCCAAAAAATAACGTTCCAGTTTATTCCTGGTCGGAGAGCACGAAAGTTAGAATCATCATTACACGATATTCGGAAACTTTCCCGTCTGCAATATCAATTTTTTGCTCCTTGATCCAGGCTCCGCGAATGTTATTAATAGTCTGCGAAGCTCTTTGAATGCCTGTATTTATAGCATCCTCGAAGCTGATTTTTGACGTCGACGTAATTTCAATATTTTTTGCAACTGACATAATAGATTTCTCCTTCCTTAAAACTAAAAGAATTATTGAATACTAAAGGGTTTGTTTGTCCCTTTTTTTGTATTTTCTTGTTTTTTGTTCAGTGTTTTCGGTAGTTAAAGAAAAACATAAACCACAGAAACATACGAACGGGAACAGAACAAGAAGAACATGAAAAGAATAAAAAGGAAACTACTCGCCAAGCGTAGTTTTATTTCGGGCTATATCGTCGTGCCTTTCAAATGCGAGCTTGACTAACAGATCAAGTACTTGCGGTAAGTCCATACCGCTTCCCGCCCACATTTTTGGAAAACCTGAAGCATCAGTCAAACCCGGCATTGTGTTGATCTCGCTCACCAGAAGCGTTCCGGTATCGTTGCGCAAAAAGAAATCTATGCGGCCAAGCCCGGAGCCGTCAACAGCCTTGAAAGCCCTAATCGCAAGGTCTTTTATCTTATTTGAGAGCTCCTGCGAGACCGGAGCGGGAACTACAAATTCATTATTTCCGGTACCTGCATATTTTTCGGTGTAATCGAGAAAAGCCTTGTTTTTGTCCCGAATCAGGTATTCGCCAGGCTGGCTGGCCTGCGGCTCGTCATTGCCTATTACCGCGCATTCGATCTCCCGCGCTTGAAGCGCTTCCTCGACAATTATTTTACGGTCGAACTCCGCAGCATGATCGATTGACTTTTTTAAAGTTTCTGCATCCACGGCCCGGGACACGCCGACCGAAGACCCCAGATTGGCCGGTTTTATAAAGCATGGATAGCCTATTTTAGACTCGACCTGGCGGATGACCGCATCGTTTCCGCGTTCCCACTCACTCCTCAGAAACCAGACATGCTTGCAGATCGGCAACCCTGCTTCTTTAAAAAGCGTCTTCATAACCACTTTATCCATGCCGCATGCCGACGACAGCACACCGCATCCGACATATGGAATATCTGCCATCTCGAAAATACCCTGTATGGTGCCGTCTTCACCGAATGTTCCGTGCAGTACAGGAAAAATAACATCCATCGCCGTAAAACGGTTCCCTTCGTCCGCATTCCCGATTGACGCCAACCCTTTATAACGCGTATCGCCGAGCATTCCGACGCTGCCATCGGGAAAAATGTCGTTTTCAGGCGGGAATTGCTGCCGAGCCGCTTCGGACAGAAGTTCCAAAGATTCCGACGGGTTCAGCCAATTTCCCTCATTGGTGATAGCGATCGGAATCACCCGATATTTTTCTTTATCGATTTGTTCGATAACTGTATTCGCTGACCTTATCGATATTTCGTGCTCGCCGGAGCGGCCGCCGAAAATAACGCCGACAGTAGTTTTCATATCCTGAAGCTTATTGTTTTAAAATCTGCCAATTCCTTTGTGTCCGTTGTGAAAAACCTTTGTGTTCTTTGTGTTGAAAAGAAAGTGGACAGAAAGAATACGAAGTGAGACACAATGAACACTAAACAGGAAAACTGTTTTTTCAATCGTAACTCTTTGATTCACAAATTCTACAAAATTGTCTTGCCAAGCACGGAAAGAACAAGCTCGCACGCCAATTCGACTGTAATATTGCTTTGATCGAGCATGGGATTGACCTCCACGATCTCGAAAGAACGCATTCCTCCGTGCTGCGCTATAACTTCCAGGGCGAGATGAGCCTCTCTATATGTTGCACCTCCGCGAACCAGAGTACCGGAGCCGGGCGCATAGCGCGGGTCTAACATATCCACATCGAAAGTTACCGCATAGCCGCCTGAGGCTTGCGACGCAATCTTTATAGCGTCTTCGACACACGCGAGCATTCCGCGTTTATCGATATCGCTCATAGTAAAGAAACTATCCCGCAATCCGAGTTCGTGGATCGCGCTCTTTTCGCCGGCATCCAAATCCCGTGCTCCGACATGCGCAAAGTATTGAGTTTTTAACTTGGGCGCGAAGTTTTCGAGATTAACCAGCTGCTGGTTTCCACGTCCTAAAATTACCGCAAGCGGCATTCCGTGGATATTTCCAGAAACTGAAGTCTCCGGAGTATTTATATCGGCATGAGCGTCAAACCATATCACCCCAATGTCTTCGCCTTCGTCACGTAAGTGGGACGCAATTCCGGATACCGAGCCGATTGCGATTGAGTGATCGCCGCCTAAAATAACCGGAATCGAGCCGGCCGCCAAAATTTCCTTTAGCGACGCGGCCATGTTTCGGCACGAAACGAGCATCTCCTCTAAATACTTTGGGTTTTCGGCGTCGGGAACCATACGGTCTGGCTTTGCAATTTCAACGTCGCCGTAATCCGTGACAATATAGCCAAGTTCACGGATTTGATCGATCAATAAGCCGCCCCGGATCTGGAACAGCCGCATTGCTTCGGCTCCGAGCTCGCTTCCGGTCTTACCGGCTCCGTATCCGAGAGGGACACCAAGAATGCCAACAGTTTTCCCTTTGCCCGGTGTTTGATCAAAGCCCATAACAAAAATCTATATTTCTCCAAAACCATTTGTGAAAAGCCCGCAAATCGCCTCGAACGCTTGCGTCTCATCTTCACCTTTTACATTAAGCCGGAGGGTCGTATTCATTGATGCCGCAAGAGTTAGCACATTCAAAATTGATTTTGCATCTACCGTAGTAGAATTATCGACTCTTGTAAGGATCACTCCGCTATTAAAACTTCCGGCAAGCTGAACCAACTGTGCAGCGGCGCGAGCATGCAGCCCCAGTGGATTGATCACTTTGACGGTGCCCTCAAGCATCCTTTTTCATTTTTTGCGGTTCGAGCAGTGCTCCCGTGCGGTGAATTGACTGTTTGCCTTGATCCTCAACCTCTTTCGCCAGATCGCTTAGCGTTGTTTCCTCGGAATATGTCGCAAGTTTTATGACCATAGGCAGGTTAACGCCCGTAACTATCTCAACCTCATTTTCCTTTAGGAACATCGCGGAAATATTGGTCGGTGTGCCGCCGAACATATCAGTCATAACCAACACGCCGACGCCCTGCGAAACAGTTTTGACGGCACGCGCTACTTCGTCTTTTGCAAGCTCAACGTCGTCGTGCCAGCCTATTGAAACTGCCGTGATGTGGCTCAGATCGCCGACCACAGTTTCGGCAGCGGCAAGAAGCTCGTTTGCCACCTGGCCATGTGAAACAATAACTCCGCCGACTCTTTTCATAATTACGTTTCCGGTTTGAAAAAGTAAATCTGCAACGATTATTTTTGCATATCGCGATGTACAACTGAAACGCTGAAATCTGCTTTTTTCAAGTCATCGCGCAATTTATTCGCCACCATGACCGAACGATGCTTACCGCCGGTACAGCCGATGCCGATTGTAAGGTACGACTTCCCTTCGCGTTGGTAAAATGGAAGCAAATATACAAGCATATCGCTGAACCGGCCGATGGTCTCACGAACTTCATCGAATTTCTCCAGAAACTTAATAATTTTGGGATTCTCTCCGGAAAGCTCCTTTAGCGATTTATCAAAATACGGATTAGGCAGATGCCGCACATCGAAGAGCAGATCGAGATCGCGCGGATTGCCGTATTTATGGCCGAAGCTGACTATTTGCACTTTTAAAGGCGAAGCTTCGGATGAACTGCTGAATTTTTCGACAAGAAGACGTCTTAGAGTATGCACGGTATGCTCGGACGAATCGATAATAAGATCAGCCAGCAGTCTGATCTCGCGCATTGCTTTTTTCTCGGCTCGTATCGATGCAAGCAGGCCTTTTCCCGTATCCGCAGGATGAGGGCGGCGGGTTTCGGAAAACCGGCGCTGCAAAACATCATCGGAAGCCTCAAAAAAAACGACATGCGGTGTTAGATTTTTCCTGCTGAGCTTTTTCAGCTCGCCGGGAAATTCCGATAGAAAATGACGTTCGCGGATGTTTATTACTAATGCCGCTTTTTCGATTGCGGCAACTTCTTCTTCATTGGGTACCAGAAGGCGGGCAAAAGTTGAAAGCATGGTCAACGGCAAATTGTCCACGCAGAAATAACCGAGATCCTCAAATGCGTTTGTTGCGGAGCTCATTCCCGAGCCGCTTAAACCTGTGATAATTACAAATGACGGAAGCGGATTTTTTTCGGGGATTTCTTTTGCCATATCAGAACGCAGCCCCGTTGAAGAATCGCCGGTTGAAGAATTTCTGTTATTAAATTAACGTCGGATTCGGTATAAAACTTCTACGGCTCGATCAAACCGAAATTTCCGTCTTTTCGTTTGTATATGACCGAAATTTTTTGGTTTTCGGCATTTGTAAAAACCAGGAAATTATTGTCTTCATCCACAAGCGACATCGCGGCCTCTTCAGCCGTTACAGGCTTGACGACATATCGATTTTCGTTGATGATTCTCGGAGCTGCCGGTGCCGGCTCGACCTCAACCACTTTTTGAACGATCGAACTCGCCCTTGTCGCACGGTGGGATTTGTCGATGACTTTATTTTTTAGCTTAAGTGCTTGTTTTTCAATTTTATCGATTGATTGAGAAAGCGATTGATACATATCGGTAAGGCTTGTCGCGGCCGTCAGCACATCGTTTCGCCAATTCACAATGATCTCAGACCGGTGCCTTCCGCGCTCGACCTCAAGAATTATATGGGCTTTAGTGGCTTTACCATTGAAAAGATGGTCGATTCTGCTGAAATGCTGCTCGGCATGTGATCGCAGCGCCGGTGTGACCTCAATGTGTCTTCCTGTGTATTCAAATATCATAAATCCCCCTTTTATTCTATCCATCATCAGGTAAATTCTATTAAATAACAGTTTTTCTTTCCCGTGATCCGGGAATGCTCATCTGATCGCGATATTTTGCAACTGTACGGCGGGAAAGTTTCACGCCTTCCTTGCTTAAAACTTTTGCGATCTGTTCATCCGTAAGCGGCTTCTTGCTGTCTTCATCCTCGACCATTTTCTTAATGCGAAGCTTCAGAATACGGGTCGAAACCTCCTCGCCGTCCTCGTTCATCATGCCTTCGCTGAAAAATCGCCGCAGCTCGATGACGCCTTGCGGCGTGTGGGCGTATTTCCGGTTGACGACGCGCGAAATAGTGGAAAGGTGCATACCGATATCTTCGGCAACATCCTTCAGCATCATAGGTTTTATATATTCAACACCGTTGTCCAGAAACTCGCGTTGGCGGTCGACTATGCATTCAACGACACGATATATCGTCTGCCTTCGGTGTTCAATATTCCTTAATAAATCCACAGCGCCACGAACTTTTTCTTTGATAAAATCCTTGGCTTCCTTAGACGTTTCGTTTTGGTCGAGCAACTGGTGATACGTCGGGCTGATACGAAGACGCGGGCTGCCATCGTCCGTAAAATAGATCAGATATTCGTCGTCAATCTTTTCAACATAAACCTCAGGCGCGACGAATATGGCGTCTTCCGACGAATATCGCCTGCCGGGATATGGGTCAAGAATCCTTATCTTGTTGATCTCTTCGTCCAGATCGTGAATATCGAGGCCGGTGTCTTTCGCCAGGTGCTGCAGGCGGTGCGGCTGAAGGTCTTCAAGATGATTTTGCACGAGATCGGCGGCAAGGCTCTCGCCTTCCCCGTTCGCTTCCAACTGCGCAAAAAGACATTCTTTAACATCTAAAGCTCCGCATCCGACGGGCTCGAGCTTCATCACGACCTTACGGGCGTCATCTGCGGTTTCGATAGAGCAAGAAGACATTTCCGCTATGTCTTCAAGGCTTGCTGTCAGACGGCCGTCTTCGTCAAGATTGCCGATTATGCAAACGGCGGCTTCATCGAGCTTCTCGCTTATCTGCAGCATGGTCAGCTGCCATTCCAGATGCTCGCTCAACGACGGCGTGTGCGATAGAAATTGTTCAAAGCTCGGCGCGTCGTCTTTATACTCGATCTCCTGGGTACGGTATCCGGGATCCAGATAGTCCTGGAACTCCCGTCCATAGTCGATCTCTTCAAATGAATCGGAACGCTCTTGAGCCGATTCATCACCCGTTTCAAAATCAACTGTAGCCTTATCCTCGAAGCCGTTTTCAGATGGATTCTCGGCAACAATCGGATCCGCGCCTGGAATAAAATCGCCGGAATTTTCCGAATTGAATAAAGATTCCGATGCTGAACCGTTTTCCAACCCTTCGTCATGGCCGTCGGCGTTTTGATCCAAAATATTGTCGGAGATCTCTTGAACTTCGTCGCCGGGCAATACTTCTTCAAGAACGGGGTTTGCGACCAGCTCCTGCTCTACAAGCTCGTTGAGTTCCAGAGAAGTCATCTGCAGCATCTCGATTCTTTGCCGCAGCTGCGGCGTCAGAATCATTCTTTGCTGAAGGCTGGTTGTAAGTCTTAATGACGACATATTTGAAATCTAACGAAACATTTACGTCTTTTTATATCGAAAAAAAGTTACGGGCATCTACTCAAATTATACGGTTTTTTTGTCAAAAATGGAACACAAAGATGTGCTCTACAAACTGAACCTCTCACCTAAATAAAGCCGTCGAACTTCGGCATCTTCTACCAACTCGTCCGGCTGTCCGCTTCGGAGTATGCGGCCCTCGGCCAAGATATATGCGCGGTCGGTAATGCCAAGCGTTTCACGAACGTTGTGGTCGGTTATCAAAATGCCGATTCCCTGTTCTTTTAGATACAGAATGATCTCGCGAATGTCGTCGATCGCAAGAGGATCGATACCGGCAAAAGGCTCGTCGAGAAGAATATACTGCGGCTCGGTCGCAAGACAGCGGGCGATTTCCACTCGGCGCCGCTCGCCACCGGAAAGCGCGTCGCCGCGAATCTTTCGCACGTGGGCAATTCCGAATTCTTCCAACAGCTCGTCAAGACGTTCAAACCTTGCTGCTCTTTTCAATTTCGTAGTCTCCAGCACAGCCAGGATATTCTGCTCTGCCGTCATCTTTCTGAATATAGAAGGTTCCTGCGGCAAATACCCAAGCCCGAGCCGGGCACGCAGGTACATCGGCAGTCCGGTTACGTCCTGCCCGTTCAAAGAGATACCGCCCTTCTCCGGCCGCTCAAGCCCGACCATCATATAGAAAGTCGTCGTTTTTCCAGCCCCGTTTGCGCCGAGCAGGCCTACCACTTCACCC
>JACDAY010000289.1 GCA_013695195.1 Blastocatellia bacterium
TTTTCTATCTCTATTAATATGTCTTCGCCTATTTGAATCATTCCTACCGCTCTTCCCAAAATGCTTCGTCAATATATTTGCCGCCGCCGTCGCAAAGGATCGTCACAACTACCGCATCATCCCGAAGCGTCGAGGCAAGTTGGATCGCCGCAAGCACATTTGCTCCCGAGCTGACACCGACAAAGAGGCCTTCCTCGCGTACCAGACGCCGCGTCATGGCCTGTGCATCCTCGGTTGCGATCTCGATATTTTGATCGGCAAGTCCCGCGTCATAAATACCGGGAACACGTGCCGTTTCGAGGTGCTTCATCCCTTCAAGGCCGTGAAGCGGCGAATCCGGCTGTACCGAGACTGCGGACAAAAGCCGGTTGTATTCTTTCAGTCTCCTCGTTGTGCCGACGAACGTTCCCGTAGTGCCGAGCCCCGCAACAAAATGAGTGATCCGTCCATTGGTTTGCCGCCAGATTTCCGGACCGGTCGTCGAATAATGCGCCCGCCAATTGGCCGGATTATTGTATTGGTCCGGATAGAAATATTTTTCTGGTTGACGTTCCGCAAGCTCTTTCGCGACGGCTTGGGCTCCGTCGGTGTTGCTCATCGGATCGGTTTCGATGATCTCGGCACCGTACGTTCGCAAAATTCGTTTGCGGGCCTCGCTCGCATTTTTTGGTAAGGCAAGCGTCACGCGATAGCCGCGCGCCGACCCGATCATCGCGTAAGCAATTCCCGTATTGCCGCTGGTCGCGTCGAGAATTATTTTGTCCTTCGTCAACTCGCCCGACTCCTCGCCCGCAAGTATCATCGCCAATGCGGCCCGATCCTTGACCGAACCGCCGGGATTCAGGTGTTCGGCTTTTGCATAGACCTCGATGTTAGCCGGAAGCTCTTTCGTGACGCTCCTGAGACGAATAAGAGCCGTGCCGCTTATCGCCGCTTCGATAAATCCTCCCGATGTTTCATCGCCACGGGAGCTTTTTACAATTGTTGGAGCCTCTAATTTTGCCTGCATTGCGCGTTATGACGAACAGCGATTAAAGAAGAATTCACGTCGAAAGATGCTCATATTTGAATCTTTACAAAAAAGTCTATATTCTGAATTTAGTGGCTGATATAAGCTTTTGTCAAATGAATTCTGACTGTAGCGAGGGGCGTCCCGCTTGCGAGTCCCGGTTTGTGCTCTCGCATTCAAAGCAAGCGGGACGCCCGGCTCTCCAGTCGGCTTTCTTTATGACTGGCATAGAATTTTAAGCTGAGATTTGTTGTAATTAAGCCGATGATCGAAGAAAAGATTTTAATCCAGAAATTCGTAAAGAAGAAAAGAGAGCGGCTGGCGAAACCGGACTGGCTGAAGATAAAGCTAGGCGATCCGAAGAACCAGAATGCGGTGCTTGAACTCATCGAAGGCCTGAATCTGCACACGGTTTGTCAGGAAGCGAAATGCCCGAACATCTTCGAATGCTGGACCGACAAAACCGCCACTTTCATGCTCGGGGGCGACACGTGTACGCGGCATTGCGGATTTTGTGCCGTAAACAAGGGCAAGCCGATGGATCTCGACCCGCTCGAGCCGACGCACGTGGCCGAGGCGGTAATGCATCTCGACCTCGCCCATGCCGTCATAACCTCGGTCAACCGCGATGATCTCGCCGACGGCGGTTCGATGCATTGGGCGGAAACTATTTTAAAGGTTCGCGAGATGAATCCAAGCTGCAAAGTCGAAGTTTTGATCCCCGATTTTAACGGAGACGAAGACGCCCTGAACAACGTCCTGCGCGCGCGACCCGACGTTCTAAATCACAACACCGAAACCATTGCCCGCCTCTACCGCCGCGTGCGTCCCGACGCGAAATACGCGCAAACGCTCGAGTTGCTGGAGCGTGCCGCCCATTGGCGCGACTCATTTCAGCCTGCGATGAAAACCAAAAGCGGCATTATGGCCGGCCTCGGCGAGACGTTCGAAGAAGTCGTCGATCTGATGCGCGATCTTCGCTCGGTTTCCTGCGACATCATGACCATCGGCCAATACCTCCAGCCTTACGAAAAACGCCTGCCGGTCGAACGCTACGTCACGCCCGAGGAATTCGCCGAATGGAAAAAGATCGGCGAAGCAATGGGTTTTAAACACGTCGAATCGTCGCCGCTGACAAGGTCGTCGTATCATGCACGTGAACAGGCTGAATAATCTAATAACTGCCCCTTATAATTGCACTATAATTCGATGCAACGGATTACGAAAGATCGTATTTTCGTGGTAATATGGATCCTAATCAATTTTTTTATTTATTGCCGTGAACGGCTGCCGGATTTCCGCTATCGGAAGAATTTCTTGACACAACGAAACATTTTGGTAATTGCGCCGTAATAACTACAATTCACTTTACATGATTCAATTTAGGAGGTTTCCCATGCGATCACTGCGTTTTTCGAAGGTCTTATTTTCCATTACTCTTACTGTTTCACTGCTCGGCGGCTCGCTGCCCGAGGCATTTTCCCAGACATCGACTGCTCAGGCCAGAATGCCGGAAGGCATCACGCTCGTGACCAGCGTCGAAGGCATTACCGAATATCGTCTGCAAAACGGCTTAAAAGTTTTGCTGTTTCCCGATCAAACCAAACAGACGATAACCGTAAACATGACTTATTTAGTAGGTTCGCGGCACGAGAATTACGGCGAAACCGGAATGGCGCACCTTCTTGAACACCTCGTTTTCA
>JACDAY010000268.1 GCA_013695195.1 Blastocatellia bacterium
AGGTGCCGATCAATCCCGGTTACGTGCTCTACCACGACAACGAAAAAATCGTCATCCGCAATTACGAAGGCAAAATCTTCGAGTACCCCGAGACCGGCGGCGACGAGAGCGTGCAATTCGCGCCACAACGCGAGTACCACGACGAGTATCTCTATTCCTAAGCGAAAATCCGAGCGAGCGTGATTTTCGCTCGCGGATCGCGCCGTTTTGCCCCGTCCCCGGAGACAAAAAGAAGCGCTGAAAGACCCGGAACTTTGCCTGGGATATGGCACAGCGCTCGCTTTATATAGAGGGGAAAGGGCATCTCCACGGGCTTCGCCCCGTCCCTCAGTTTAACAGCGGGCCATGCCCCTGACGCAGAGAACCTTTTATGACGAATCCAACCCTATCCATGACTTTTGCCGGCTGTTTCCAGGCCTCGTGCAGCCCTGAAAAAATCGAAAAACACTCGGCGAGAATCCTCCGAAATTTGCGCACCTTTTTGCTCGCCTTCGCCCTCATCGGGTCGGCCCACGCCGCCTCCGCCACGATGAAACCGGAGCCGAGCGGGATTTACGATCTCCTCTTTGGCGCGCCCGGGACCGGAAAGATCGACCTGACCGGCAACCCACTGCTGACCAACGCGAACATCGACGGGTTCCGCTACAAGGTCGGTTGGGCCAAGATCCAGCCGGATAACGCCGCCACCTTCAAATGGGAATCGATCGATTCCGCCATCTCGATCGCAGCCGCCAACGGGAAAAAACTCTGCATCAGCATCGCGGCCGGAACTTCCACGCCCGGCTGGGTCTACACCACCGCACCCGTCGTTTACAAATACACCTATCAGGAGATTGATCCGACCACCGGGGTCTCCATCGGCAGCGCCCCGCTCGTTTGGGACACGGCCTATCTCGACAAATGGCAGACCTTCCTCGCCGCCTTTGCCGCCCGCTACGAGAACAACCCCGCCTGTTCCTATGTCGTCATGGGCGGCTTCATGCAGAACTTCAACATGGTCGTGGCGAACCTCGATGCCGATTTCAACGCGATGGAAAACCTGGCCAAGAATCCGCCCCCCGGCTATCCCGGCCTCGTCACCGCCTACGCGGACTTCAGCGCCGCCTACATTGCTGGGGCCCAACGCGTGATCACCGATTACGCCACCTACTTTCCGACCACTTCTCTGGTCATGACCTATTTCCGGGTCGTTCCAGGCGACCTCGGCGTGACGCTACAAAACACCGTCTCGGAATGGGGCAAAGCCGCCTTCCCCGGCCACGTCGGGACGATGGTTTCGGCCCTTTATGCGGTCATGCCTCCGCATACTCCCCCGCCCGCGCCGCTGAATTTCCCGAAAGGCTTCCAGATGGTCGATCGCGCGATCGAAAATCCCTCCCGCGTTTACATGGATCCCGACCCGGTGCCGATGCCGGCCTTCCCCACTCCGCTGGAGGATGCCTTGGAGCACGCCGTCTCGCTGGGTGGTAAATATGTCGAGGTTTACCAGGAAGATTTGACTCCCGCCAACGCCCAGTCCGTGCTCGCCGTGCAAAGGGCCAAGCTGCTCGCCAACGTCGGCGATGGCACCGGCTCGCCTCCCGGGCCGCCGGCGCCTCCGACCAACCTGCGCGTTGTTCCATAGCCTTGGAATCCGATTTTACTCCGGCGGATCTTTCCGCCGGAGAATTTCGGCCACGGACGGGGCGATGCTCTGGAGGTGGAGATCGCGCTGCGGAAACGGGATCGTGATTTTCGCCTCCGTCAGGGCCTCGATGAGCGCGACCGCAACGTCGCTTTTGATCTGGAGCCACTGATCGTACTCGTCCGTCCAAAGGCGGACACTGAAGTTGAGCGAATCGCTCCCGAACTCCGTCACGAGCGTTTGCGGCGGAGGGGTCTTGGCCGCCAGCGGATGGGCCGCGGCCACTTCGGTCATGAGCGCGATGACGCGTTTTGGATCTGTCCCGTAAGCGACCCCGAGATTGATTTCGATCCGGCGCTGGCGATTCGAGAGGGTGAAATTCGTCACCTTATCGGAAATCAATTGCCCGTTAGGCACGATCAGCTCCGAGCTGTCGAAAAGCCGGATGATGCTGG
>JACDAY010000352.1 GCA_013695195.1 Blastocatellia bacterium
TTGCAGCTATGCTCAGTCCGGTTTTGGCCTTACCGACTGGAGCCGAAAGTGAAAAGAAGGTACTCACCGAAGATCAGAAAATCCTGCATGTGCTAAACCGGCTGGGCTTTGGAGCGCGTCCCGGCGATGTGGAAAAGGTAAAGGCGTTCGGCCTGCAAAAATATATCGATCAGCAGATTAACGGCATTGCGATAAACGATGCGACTGCCGAAAATAAAGTAAAAAATATCGAAATTTTCAATATGACGACGGCCGAGGTTTTCGCGAAATATCCAAATCCCGGCGCTTTGCTTCGTAGGCTCGAGGGCCGGAATCGTAATTCAGCCGCTCCGGTCCAGATGAATTCAGAAAAGATGCCGGAGCAAGCCGGGCAAAACGGCATGACACAGGACGAGCGGCGCGAGCGCCAGCAAAAGCTGCAGAAACTTTATCGCGAATACGACCTAAAACCGGCAAATCAGCTTGTCCCGCAGATCGCGGCGAATCGCGTGCTTCGTGCCGTATATTCCGAACGCCAACTGCAGGAAGTAATGGTCGATTTCTGGCAAAATCATTTCAACGTTTTTTCGGGAAAAAATGCCGTTCGCTGGTACATACCGAGCTATGAACGCGACGTTCTGAGAAAAAACGCCTTGGGAAATTTTAAGGACCTCGTTGTTGGTACGGCACAGCATCCGGCGATGCTATTTTTCCTCGACAATTTCGAATCCGTTTCCCCGAATGCTCAAACAGCCGGGAATGGACGGGGAAACAATCTCCGAAATCGACTACAAAATGGCACCCTGACTCCTCGGATGCGTGAAAGGATCAAACAGCGTCAGGGATTGACCGACCAGCAGCTTGATCAAAGGATCAAGCAAATGGGCAGTGCGCCGGCGAATCAACAGCGGCGGAAACGCGGCATCAACGAAAATTATGCCCGCGAGCTGATGGAGCTGCACACGCTGGGAGTTGACGGCGGCTACACGCAAAAAGATATTGTCGAGGTTGCTAAGTCCTTTACGGGCTGGACGATTGCCGATCCCCGCGGATATCGTAGAGCCGCCGCAAGCGCTATCCAGGGAAATGAAGATCAGCGTATTGCCAGGCTGCAAAGACAGGCGGGAATTCCTGACGACATCGAAAGCGGCGAGTTCTATTTCAACGAACGCTGGCACGACAAGGATGCAAAAACGGTTCTCGGCCAAAAGATCGATGAAGGCGGCATAAAGGATGGTTTGAAAGTGATAGACATTCTGGTCAAACATCCTTCAACAGCCAAATTCATGGCACGCAAGCTTGCTGTTAAATTTGTCAGCGATAATCCGAGCGAAGCATTTGTAGGACGAATCGCCAATTCTTTTCACAAATCCGGCGGCGACATCAAGACTACATTAAAGGCTTTGTTTAGCGACAAAGAGTTTTTTGCGCCCGAAAACTACCGTGCAAAGATCAAAACGCCGTTCGAGTTGGCTATAAGCTCGATCCGTACGCTCAACGCCGACACAAACGCTGGTGGCGGACTGCTCACAATGCTGAATAAACTCGGCGAAGTTCCCTACGGCTACCAGGCACCGACGGGTTATCCTGACTCAGCCGAAGATTGGGTGAACACCGGCGCCTTACTTGAAAGATTGAATTTCGCGGTCGCAATAGCCAGCAACCGGATTCCGGGAACTGTAGTTAATTTGAAGGCCTTTGAAGGAACCGGCAAATCGCAAGTGCTGGATCGGGCGATCAGGGAAATCCTGGGCGGCGAGATTTCCGCCGGCACGAAAGCCACGCTGCTGAAACAGATTGAACAACCTTTGCCGGAGGTGAAGGCCGGAGTTGAGACCGAAGATGCTGCAGTAGAAATGCAGGCTATGGCGGGCCAAGGCCAGCGAGGCAGGATGAACCGGCAGGCGCGTCTTCTACCGCCGAGCGGAAACCCCGAAGTTTTCAAGGTGGTGAGCTTCGTTTTGGGAACACCGGAGTTTCAACGGCAGTAAGGTTCATTGCAGAAATCGGCCGCTTTTCGTCAGTTATTATACTTTACGCCCGATGGCGAAGACTTTCACGAGAGCCAGCCCGGCAATAAACCCTCCGATGTGTGCAGCGTACGCGACGCCGCCGGTTCCAGCCGGCGTCAAGTATCCCGTTATAAGTTGATAGGCTATCCAGATGCCGAGAGCGACAAAGGCAGGGACGGTCGTAAGAAAACTAAAAATAATCGCCCGGACCTGCCGCTGCGGAAATAAAAGAATGTACCCGCCGAGCACGCCGGAGATTGCGCCGGAAGCCCCGAGCATCGGGATTATCGAGCCGCTATCCATAAAAATTTGGGCGAAGGCAGCGGCAAGCCCGCAAACGATATAAAAGGCAGCATAACGAATATGACCCAGCAGGTTTTCGAGATTATCGCCGAAAATAAACAGGAACATCATATTCCCGAAAATATGCATGATGTCGCCGTGCATAAACATCGAGCTGAGAAAGTTGAAGTAAACCGGTAACGGCGTTGCGAAATGCCGTATCTCGCCGGTGTTCCCAAGCGAATCGCGAACTACCTGGACGCCGGTAATGTCAACGCCGGTAGTAACCTCTCTTGGCACAAGCGAAAATGCGTACGAGAATTCATCGTTGCTTCCCAGTTGCTGCAAGAGCAGAAAAACAAGGATGTTGATCCCGATAAAAACGTAATTAACGAAAGGGGTTATTGTTCTGTCTGTATTGTCGTCGCCGATTGGAAACATTCCGGTTTACCCTCCCTGATCTAAACCAAAATTTCGTCAACCTCAATCTTCAAATCCGGAAGGACATCCGAAACTATCTGTTCGCCTGTTTTGAAAACTGTTGTCAATTGATAAATATCGATACTCGGTTTTTGATGAACTTCAACTATGTTGTTTTGCAAATTTATGATCCAAACCTCGGGAATTTCGGCGGCGGCATACAGCGGGAGCTTGACGTTCCGATCGTATTTCAGGCTCGCGTCAGAGACCTCAACGACCAAAATTACCTCGGCCGGCCGCGGGTGCCGTTTGCCGTCGTATTTTGTCAGATCAGCAAGCACGATGTCCGGCTCGGGTTCGTTGTAATCCGACATTCGCAACGGATTCTGAATGCTGACCATTACATTATCCGGCACATTCTTTATAAGAAAACGATTCAAAAAATTAACTGCGGCGGCGTGCCTGTCACCTATTGTCATTTTTTTTATTAACTCTCCATCGATAATTTCCGCTTTCTCGTAATCGGTTATCAATCCGAGCTCGATCATCTGGTAATATTCGTCAACGGAAAACCGTAGTTGCACCGGCTGCGGTCCGACATTAATGGCATTCATCATAAAATCACCTCGCGAAAAAAATATTTTACGCCTTTTCCTACCCGATTCCAACATTTTCAGGCGTTTTCAGAAGCTCATAGCCTTCTGAGCGTGCAACGAATGTAGCAGCCGTGAGATCGCCAACCACATTCAGCGTCGTCCTGCACATATCCAAAATGCGGTCAACGCCGAGGATTATCGCGATCAGTGCCGGATCGATTCCGATCATAAACAGAATACCGATGATAAATGGTATTGAGCCGGACGGAACGCCCGCAGTCCCGATGCCGCCGAGAATCGCCAAATAAACAACCATCAATTGCAGAGCGATGGTCAACTCCACACCCGCCAACTGAGCCAGGAATAAAACTGTAACGCCTTCGTAAAGCGCGGTACCGTTTTGGTTTGCGGTCGCTCCGACTGTCAGCACAAAGCTGTTAATCTCTTTAGGCACGCCGAGGTTTTCATGCGAAACCCGGAGAGCCGTCGGCAGCGTCGCGTTCGAGGACGAAGTGGAAAATGCCGTCAAAATAACGGTCTGTACACGTTTGAAAAATTCAATCGGGTTGATCTTCGACAAAAACCAGACAGACAGCGAATAGACACCGAAAAAGTGGATCGAAAGACCGAGCAGTACTGTAATAACAAACCACCCGAGCGATTGCAGCAGCTCTAGGCCGAACTGTGCGATATTGTTGAACAGCAGGCACGCGACGGCATACGGGGCGAACTTCATCACGATATCGATGATCTTGGTCGTTACCGCGAACAGCGATTCCATGACGCCGACGAACGGGGCGGAGACCGGCGACGGAAGCAGGGTTATCGCAATGCCGATGATCAACGCAAAGAACATTATATGCAGCATGTTCGGGCTGGCGCCGGAAATCGAATTGAATGGGTTACTCGGCACGATTGTCTTCACAGCCTGCATTAAGGCCGAATCAGTCTGTGAAGCTTCGGCGGCCTTTCTTTGCGCCTCGGTCGCAACTGTGCCGGCGCTGCTGAACTTTGCCTTAAGCTCCGCGGCGGTTTCAGGGCTGATGCGTTCGCCTGGCCTGATCGTGTTTGCCAGCCCCAAACCGATGAAAACAGAAATGGCTGAAATGACCAGCGTGTACGCAAACGATTTGAACCCGATCCGCCCCAGTTTTCGAATATCGCCAATTCCCGCAACGCCCACCACAAGCGAAGAGAAGACAAGCGGCACGACGATCATCAGCAGCAGACTCAGAAACAATTGGCCTATCGGCCGGGTGAAATTTTCGACCGTCCAGACGACCCATTCGTTATTGCCGCCCAGCGTCCAATTCGCCGCAAGGCCGCCGATAACGCCGACCGCCAGACCGATAAATATCTTCGTATGCAGCCGCATGCCCTTTGGCTTGTCAGGCGTATCATCGTCGAGATCTGTTGTCAGTTCTTGTTCGTACTCGTTTACCGGAATTTGTTCTTTGTCTTTTTCAGCCATGCGTTAGTTCACCTATTTGTTGGAATGGAAAATCCGGGAAAAAGCGTCGGTTTTCGAGAGTTTAGCAGAAATGGCGGGAATTTGGTAAATTCGCTGTAAGCATGTTCCAGTCAATCCATTTCGACTCAGTCGGCCGCAGAACAACCAAGGCTTCTAACCCGGAAGTCGTGGAAAAGTTGCGGCAAATCGTTGGGCACGAAAATCTCTTAGTCGAATCTGATAAGGTCGAGCCTTACGGTGCCGATGCCGTGAAGGAGAAATTTCCGCCCGAGGCTGTCGTGTTTCCCGAAAGCACTGAGCAGATGGTTGCAATTCTCAAGCTTGCCAACGAGTATCTTTTTCCGGTAACCGCTCGCGGCGGCGGCGTCGGATATACGGGCGGCGCGGTTCCGGTTGAGGGCGGCATCGTTATCGGGACCGATCGGATGAAAAAGATCATTGAGATAAATGTTGACGACCTTTATGCTATCTGCCAGCCGGGGCTTACGACATACGAATTGCAGCAGGCGGTCGAAAAACACGGGCTGATTTTTCCGCCCGACCCGGCGAGCTACAAGGACAGTTTTATCGGCGGCAACATCGCGGAAAACGCGGGCGGAATGCGGACTCCGAAATACGGCGTTACTAAACATTATGTGCTTGGGCTGGAGGTTGTAACAGCAACCGGCGAAGTCATTCGAACAGGAGGAAAAACAGTAAAGAACGTAGTCGGATTTGATCTTACGGGTCTGATGTGCGGCTCCGAGGGAATGCTCGGGATAATTACCGAAGCGACGCTGAAGCTCCTGCCGACGCCTGAAACGACCACGACCGTTCGGGCAAATTTTCATTCGATGGAAGCGGCTTGCCAGGTGCTTACAAAATTTACGCCAGAAGGCCTGCTTCCGATGGCGATGGAAGTCATTGATAAATTTTGCGTTGCGGCGGTCGAGGAAAACTTTGCTTTCGGTTTGTCGAAGGATGCGGCTGCGATCCTGCTTGTCGCCGTTGACGGGTCACGCGAGGAAGTCGAGAAAAACGCGAGTACAATCGTGCGAATAATGGGCGAAAACGGCGGTTTCGATATTCTGCGATCCAAAAGCAAAGAAGAAGAGGACAAGCTTTGGGACGTTCGCCGCGCGATCTCTCCTTCCCTGATGAAATACGGCACTCTGAAAATCAACGAAGATGTCGTCGTTCCGCGTTCAAAGGTGCCGGAGCTTGTGGCGAAGATCGAGCAGATAGGCAAAAAAAACAATACGTTCGTCGCGAATTTCGGCCACGCCGGCGACGGCAATATCCACGTGAATTTCGTTGTCGACCGCGACAATCCTGATGAGAGCGCCCGCGCCCGCCAATGCGTCGCCGAAACATTTGCTCTTTCCGTCGAACTAGGCGGCACAATCTCCGGCGAGCACGGCATCGGCTACGTAAAAGCTCCGTATCTGGAATACGCCATCGACAGACCG
>JACDAY010000363.1 GCA_013695195.1 Blastocatellia bacterium
CGGTCTGGATCGGCTTGCGGAGGTTGTAAGGAATAATTTGAAAGCCTCGGCCGCCGGAATGCGGGACAAGGTTGAATCCGCACTTTCGGCTTTTACAATGACAGCTCCCGCCAATGACGATATTACACTGGTAATTGTTAAACGTGTCTAAGCTTTGAATGTTGAGATCAAACCAATATAAAAAGTTTATGCTTGAGCATTCTTCCCGTTTAGTTCCAAAATAGATTTAAAATTACGTCCGTCTTCATTTGGATTCGCAAGTTCCCGGAGTAATGCCCGGAGTTGACTATGCTCTTCGCGTGTTTTCGTAACGATCCGGATCGATTTCTGCGCCCGGTCTTCTATTATAAATTTTGGAAAGACTGTGTTCATATTCCCCCCGGTAATTATATAAAGCAAAGAACGTGCCGCTCTAAAATGTTGTAATTATCAGTATAATAAAACGGACAAAAATCATCTGTACTGATTTCGATCACTCAAATAAAATTAAAATTGTTGACCAATAAAGTCATAATGCCGTAAAATTTAATTGGCCTTCCTCTGTCCGTCCTCTGTCCGTTAATCCGAATGCAATTAAAGCCCTCCAAAATCAGTTTGATTTTTTTCGTTACCGTCACACTTCTTTTGGTAGGGCTGGTTCCGCTGGTTCTGACCGGCTGGCTGCTTTCCGAACGTAGTGCGCAGGAGCTGCGCTCTGTTGAGAACCGCTATCAGATCCAGCTCGTTCAGGAGAAAGGCCGGCAAATGGAGATGTTCGGCCAAAAGTACGGCAATCTGGTAAAAAATCTTTCCGATGCGATTGAAATCACAAACAGCGTCGAAATGTTGGCATTGCCGCAAACCGAGCAAAAGCTGGGCGAAACGCTTAGGGAAGATCCGAACGTGCTTGCGTTGTATGTAAAACCGGCGGCCGGCGAATCACTGTCGCTTTTTCGCCTTGGTGTGATCGGCGAGGAAGAACTCAAAGCTATCTCCGCTGATGCGCTGCTTGAAGCACGTGATCGTGAAGTTTTCATCGGCTCTCCGAAAAAAACCGCTTCGAGCTCCGATTCCGTGATGACGATGGTATCGCATGCAAAAATTGATAACCGTTCGATCGCATCGATTGTAGCCGTGGTTTCACTCAGGGAAATTGCGAAAAATATCGTTGGGACGAATGCGGGTACCGAAGCCGATCTTTGGAAAGCCGGATTGCCGATCATTTTTGTTGTCGATCAGGACGGAAACGCGATATTTCATCCCGATGAAGGTTTGGTAGACTCTCAGAAATCGCTTACAAACCTAAAAATCGTAAATGAATGGCAGCAGTCCAATCGTCAGATCCAATCTGGCCTGGTGCCGTTCACGGCCGAATTCGACGGTAGCAGCTATGATATGATCGGTGCCTATTCGACTGTCAGATTCGGAGCGGATAACACGTTTGGAATAATCACAATGCAGGACGAGCGAAAGGCTCTCGCATCGGTAGGCGAAATGCGGTCGCAGACGTGGATGATCAGCCTCGCGTTAGCTTTTATTGCCCTATTGATCGGATCGATCGCGGCAAGATCCTTAACTTCTCCTCTTATGAATTTGTCTGCCGCAGCGGAAAAAATTGCGTTGGGCGATCTTTCCACACGCGTCGAGACAAAGAATATCACTGAGATCGGAACTCTCGGCAGATCGTTCAACACGATGAGCGACAAGCTCGAAGAGCACATTGCTCGGCTGGCGAAAGCGGCAGCCGAAAACCGTGAATTGTTTGTCGGAACGGTAAAAGCGCTTGCCGCGGCCATCGATGGCAAGGATAAATATACGCGCGGCCATTCCGAAAGAGTTTCGCGTATTTCTGTGGCGATTGGAAAACAGATGGGGCTTGAAGCCGAAGAGCTCGAGACTTTGCGTATCAGCGCTTTGCTGCATGATGTCGGAAAAATTGCGATAGACGATTCAATCCTTAAAAAACCGTCTGCTTTGACAGCGGAAGAGTTCGATATTATGAAAACCCATCCGCAAAAGGGCTACAAAATAATGTCCCAGATTCCCGCGATGAAGGACTTTTTGCCGGGCATGTACATGCATCACGAGATGGTAAACGGCCAGGGCTATCCGCAGGGATTGACCGACGAGCAGATTCCGCTGCAGGCAAAGATCGTTTCCGTGGCCGACACTTTCGATGCGATGACGATCGACCGCCCGTATCAAAAAGGAATGCTCCTGCCGGATGCATTATTGCGTATAAAAGAACTCGTAGGAACGAGATATGATGTGAAAGTTGTCGACGCCCTGATTCGCGGATGTGATGCTGGCGAGATCGGAAACGGCGTCGTCAGGTTTTTGGTCAACAACAAAGAAACGGCCGACGCGAAAGTTTACGAAGAAACCCAGCTCGTTGCTTGATCTGTAACAAATCACATTTTCCCTGACTGATATCGCACGTTGTTTGACGTGCGATATTTTTTTATAATCAAAAGTTTGCACACACAGCTATTTTTTTGATTACTCATATGGCATTTTTTTGGCGGCGAAATAAGGAAGACAAATTCTCGACATCGGTTCTCGGACTGGACAAGTCGATTGAGGAACTCAAAGCACAGGAAGCAGCAATCGAAAGGGAAATCGGCGTTCGGTTTACCAAGGCGATTGCTAAAACCCGTGATTCGATCAACAACAAGCTTGATACGATCTTCGAAGGGCGCAAACAGATCGACGAACAGTTAATCGACGAATTGGAAGAAATGCTGATCTCGACCGATATAGGCGTGCAGACAACGATGCAGGTTCTGGAAGCGATCCGGAAAGGCGTGTCGCGGCAGGAGATCAACGATCTCGATGCTCTAAAGTCGGTGATGAAAAACGAGCTGCTCGGAATTCTTCACCATTCAACCGAATCCGGCATCGCATCGGAAACCGAGGTTCCGGACACGATAAAGCCCTATGTGCTTATGGTCGTCGGCGTGAACGGCGTTGGGAAGACGACAACCATCGGCAAGCTGGCGCAGCGTATTAAAAACGAAGGCAATGATGTTTTGATATGCGCTGCCGATACATTTCGTGCTGCTGCGTCGGAACAGTTGGAAATCTGGTCGGAACGCGCCGGCGTGCCGCTTATCCAGCAAAAACACGGAACCGATCCGGCCGCCGTTCTTTTTGACGCACTCCAGGCAGCAAAGGCAAGAAACTCGGATGTTTTGATCGTCGATACGGCCGGCCGTCTGCACAACAAATCAAATTTGATGGCCGAGCTGGAAAAGATGAAACGCATCGCCGCCCGCGAAGTTTCCCAGGCGCCGCACGAAACGCTTCTCGTCATCGACGCCGTTACCGGCCAAAACGGCCTCGAACAGGCACGGCAGTTTATGAAGGTGGCCGACGTTACGGGAATTGTTCTGACCAAACTCGACGGCACCGCCAAAGGCGGCATAGCCGTCGCAATCTCAAAGGAGCTAAAACTCCCGATCCGCTATGTCGGCATCGGCGAACAGGTCGATGATCTAATGGTTTTCGACGCGGAAAATTATGTGAACGGATTGTTTAATTAAAAGGAGATTTGAGATGACACAAACAATCGATGCGATTTATCAAAACGGTATGTTTAAGCCTTTGAGTGTCCTTCTCAGACCGGTTATTTAGAATTAGTGGATCAACAAGTCTCTAAAATCGATTTTGGAATGACCCGGCGCGCTTTAGCTTTGGCGGCGGTCGCTATCGGGCAAGTTTCGCCGAATCCGCTCGTCGGGTGCATTATCGTATCCGAAGCAGGCGAACTTGTCGGTGAAGGAACATACGTTTACGACAATGTTTTACACGCCGAGACGATTGCGTTGAATCAAGCGGGCGTACGCGCGAAAGGCGGGACGGCGTATGTGTCGCTCGAGCCTCATTCCCATTACGGCAAGACGCCGCCGTGCACGGACGCGTTGATAAACGCCGGGATCACACGCGTTGTTTGCCCGATTGA
Organism: Blastocatellia bacterium; assembly: GCA_013695195.1. Classification (GTDB taxonomy): domain Bacteria; phylum Acidobacteriota; class Blastocatellia; order Pyrinomonadales; family Pyrinomonadaceae; genus OLB17. The sequence continues at coordinate 3,941 of JACDAY010000363.1, forward strand.
AGACCCGAATCCCCTTGTATCGGGCAAAGGCTTTGAGCAGCTAAGATCAAATGGAATCGAAGTCGTAACAGGGATTCTCGCAGACGAAGCTGCAAAGCAAAACGAGAAATTCATTTGTTGGCACCGGAAGAAGCGTCCGTTCGTTCATCTGAAATTGGCAATGTCCCTCGACGGCAGAATTTCATTAAAAAACAGTATTTCCACCGCACTTTCGAACGAAGCCGCATTGAAACACGTTCATGATCTGCGACACGAATACGATGCAATTCTCATCGGCGGAAACACTGCGTTTGTCGATTATCCGAGTCTTACAGACCGGAGCGGCAAATTGCGGCGGAGAAAACTAGTCCGCATAGTTTTGGATAATCGATTGCAAATTCCGGTTGGTTCACCGCTTGTCTTTAAAGCAAACGAAACTCCGACTCTGGTTTTTACCAATAGCAAGGACCTCAAAAAGATTGAAGAATTGCATGCGAAAGGCGTTGAGGTAATTGAGCCTGAACAAGGCGGCAGAAATCTCGACGTGATTTTGGCGCAGCTTGCCGAGCGGCAAATTCAAAGCGTTTTGGTCGAGGGCGGAATGGGTGTCGCGGGTGCTTTTTGTGATGCGAAACTTGTCGACAAATTCACATTTATGATCGCTCCGCTTGTCATCGGCGGCTGCGAAGCCCCGTCCGCCATCGGAGGAAAAGGTGCCGAAACGTTGAATGATGCGATGAATTTGTCGGACATTCAAATAGTCAGGCACGGCAGCGATATTGAAATTACCGGCTATCCAAACACGGCGGCAGCTAATGAATAGAACCGATGCCGTAAAACTATTCGCGAAAAAATCGTTTGGTCAAAACTTTCTGGTTGATCAAAATTATATCCAAAAGATAATTGATGAATTATCTCCGAAAGCGGATGAAACGGTCATCGAGATCGGGGCCGGCCGCGGCGCTCTGACCGAAATTTTGATAGAAAAAGCCGGTAACGTCATTGCGATCGAGTTGGACCGCGATCTGGTTCCGGTTTTGCGTCAACGCTTCGGCAAGTTCGAGAATTTTCAACTGTTCGACATAGATGCTCTGAACGTAAACTTCGCCGAAATCGCCGGTACAAACCGGAATATCAAGCTCGTTGCCAATCTCCCTTACAACATCTCAACCGCGATTCTTCAGCGATTAATGGAGCAGCGTGAGGTTTTTTCGGAACTGATCCTTATGTTTCAACGTGAGGTAGCCGAAAGAATAACCGCCGGCGTCGGACACAAAGAACGCGGATTTTTGAGCGTACTGGTTGAAGCTTGTTTTCACACCGAAAAGCTGTTCGACGTTCCGGGCAAAGCGTTTCGGCCCGTCCCGAAAGTGTGGAGCACTGTCGTTCGTCTTATACCCAAAGAATCGGATACCTCTGACGAAGAACTGTTCCGAAAAATTCTGAGTAAGGGTTTTTTACAGAAACGAAAGACCATTTTCAACAACTTCAAGGGCGAGTTCGCGGATGCAAGACAATTGCTGGAGGCAAGCGGAATCGAACCTGGCAGACGGGCCGAGACACTGTCGTTTGCAGAATGGAAGACTTTCGTAGAAACCATCGAATCAGGAGAAACCCGATAGTTTTCACAATATGTTATAATTATGTTTTTTAAAGTATTGAACAAGAACGAAAAAGGGTAAAAACAACGTGAGTAAGATTGAGATCATTCCTCTCGGAGGAATCGGCGAATTCGGAATGAACTGCATGGGAATTCGCTACGGCGACGAGATGATAATCGTTGATGCCGGGATGGGATTTCCGGAAGAGACACCGTTCGGAGTAGATATTTCGATTCCCAACTTCGATTTTTTGGAAGAATATCGCGATGACATGACCGCGATTATTCTCACCCACGGCCACGAAGATCATATCGGAGCTCTTTCTTATATCCTTAAAAAGTATAACTTACCTGTTTATGGTTCACGTTTTACATTAGCATTGGCGGAAAAGCGAT
>JACDAY010000382.1 GCA_013695195.1 Blastocatellia bacterium
GCAGCAGCCGAGATCACAGGCCGAAGCGCGGCGGATATGCAGGGCGGCAGCATCTCCACGCTCTTCGGTGATATCGATCCTGCGGTAGAAAGATCGCTCGCGGCCGTCCGCGATGGAGATCAGCTTCCGCGTTTTGAGGCCGATCTGCGAACGCCCGAGGGTTTCGCCGTCCGCATTGGTTACTGCATTTCCCAGCTATTTTCGGAAACGAACGAAGCTACCGGCTTGATCATCACCTTTCAGGATCTGACTGAGATCAGGTCAATGGAGGAAAGTGTCCGAAGTAAAGAGAGGCTTGCCGCCGTGGGGCGCGTTGGTGCAGGGCTGGCGCATGAGATCCGCAATCCTCTGGGCGCGATGCGCGGGGCGATCCAGGTTCTGGAATCGACCACGCCGGCGGATTCGGTCCAGTCCGATCTTATGGGCATTATTCTGCGGGAATCGGATAGGCTGAACACCATAATCACAAATTTTCTTACTTACGCGCGGCCGCAGGTAGGGAATTTCGCAGAGATCGACGCCTGTGAAGCCATCCGCGATACGATAAAGCTTCTCCGTCACAGCCCCGACGTCGGGGAAAAACACATTCTCGAAGACATTTTGCCGCCCGCGCCGCTTTTTATAGTCGCTGATGCGACGCAGCTAAAGCAGATATTCTGGAACCTGGCCAGAAACGCGATCCAGGCAATGCCCGAAGGCGGAAAGCTTTCCATACATCTCGAGCGCCTGCACAACAGCCGTGTCCGGATCGTCTTTACGGACACCGGCGACGGAATGTCGCCCGAAGCCGTCGAGCAGCTATTCGAGCCGTTTTCCAAATCGAGAGCAGGCGGAACAGGGCTCGGACTTTCGATCGTCTATCAGATAATCCGCGATCATAACGGCACGATCAACGTCCGCAGCAGCGAGGGCGAAGGCAGCGTGATAACAGTCGAGCTTCCGTCTGAAAGCCGCCGCCACATACCCACGCCGCAACCGGTCAAGCTCAAGGAACTACCGGCCGCAAACCGTTTAAATGGTATGCTGAAAGTAACGAACGGTGAAGTTTCGCTAAGAAAGATTGAACCGCAGAGACGCTGAGACGCCGAGGTGGAACAATCCGAAATAAAATATCATAAAATTTGTTTGAAACTGAAAACTTCGGTTTTTGGTACATTTATTAATCTTCCGGCGTCTCCGCGTCTCTGCGGTGAAAATCTTGCAACCCCAATGTCAAACATACTGATCGTTGACGACGAATTAAGTTACCGCCAGCTTCTGAGCCTTGTATTTGAAGGCGACGGCCACACGCTGCGCAGTGCTGTGAATGGCCGCGAGGCTCTCAATCTTTTACAGTCCGAACCGGCCGACCTCGTCATTTCGGACGTTAAAATGCCCGATATGGACGGCATCGAGATGCTCCGCGCGGTGCGCGAAACGCAGCCCGACCTGGGCGTTATTCTGATGACGGCGTTTGCGTCGGTCGAAACGGCCCGCGAAGCCTTCAAGCTCGGCGCCGACGATTTTATTCAAAAGCCGTTCGATGTTGAAGAGCTAAAGCTGATTGTCCGCAAAACCCTCGAAAAGCAGGACCTTATACACGAAAACCGCGCCTTTAAGCGTGCACAGCGCGAGCGCGGAAGTATAAAGAACATCGTCGGAAATTCCGAAAAGATGCACGCCATTTTTCAAATGATCGAGACCGTTGCCGAAGTGCAGTCGACGGTTTTGATTACCGGCGAGAGCGGGACGGGCAAGGAATTGGTCGCTCGTGCGATCCACGATCTCAGCCCGCGTGCCGAAAAGCCTTTTATATCGATAAACTGCGGAGCATTTACCGAAACGCTGCTCGAATCGGAGCTTTTCGGCTATATAAAAGGCTCGTTCACCGGCGCCAACACAAACCGCAAAGGCCTGTTCGAAGCCGCCCACAAAGGCACGATCTTTCTTGACGAGATAGGTGAAATGTCGCCCGCGATGCAGGTCAAGCTTTTGCGCGTGCTGCAGGAAAGAAAGGTCCGCCCCGTCGGCGCTCACGATGAGATGCCGATCGACGCCCGCGTCATCGCCGCCACCAACCGCGATCTGAAACAGATGTCGGTCGAAGGAACGTTCCGCGAAGACCTTTTTTACCGAATCTCCGTTATCCCGATACATCTACCGCCTCTACGCGACCGCAGCGAAGACATTTCCGAGCTTGTCCAGCATTTTATAGGC